>NZ_BAABDD010000021.1:0-79092 GCF_039539445.1 Salinactinospora qingdaonensis | reverse complement strand
GCTGACCGCGCTGAGCTCGACACCACCCGCACCGGGGATGGTCTCGAAAGAGAGACTGGCGGACTCGGCGTGAGCAGGGGAAGCAAGGGGCGCGAGCACGAGTGTGGCGCTGAGCGCGCAGCTCGCCGCGATACGAGTTCGGCGCATAAGCGTTCCTTGTTCTGGGGGATTAAGGGGGTCAGGCGCCAAGGAGCCGTGTGATGCGCATCACCTTTAATTCCCAGTAACTTACTGGGCGGTAGCCTCAGGGTCAAGAAGCGGCGGCGAGAGCGGCCGGACCGGCCCGTCAGCGGTTCGGCCGCAAGGAGCTGCGGTAGCGGCGGGCAGCGCAGGAAAGTCGATGGGAAAGGCCGCGCCGTGGGCCTGCCGGTAGCGGCGGGAAGAGACGGCCCTCTCACGAGAGTAGGCCCGTGGGCACTGGTAGCGGCTGCGATACGCCGGAAAGCTGGAGCTTTCCCGGGAGGAGCGGGTCGCTGTGGCGGTGGTGGCTCGCCGGCGGGGCGGGGGTGTTCGCGCGGTGTAATGCCGGGCCCGCCCCGGCGGGCTGGACGCAGCGCCGGGGCGGGAATCGTCGGTGGGTCTGGGAGGGGTTAGGGGCTGGTGCAGGTAAGGCCGCTGGGTGCGGTTGAGGAGCCGCTGGCGACGAAGCCGAAGGTGGTACTGCCGTCAGGGGCGATGCTGCCGTTCCAGGCGACGTTGCTCACCGTGATGGCTCCGCTGGTCCCGCTGTTGTCGCCGTTCCAGAGGTTGCTGATGGACTGTCCGGAGGCCAGGGTCATGTCGACGCTCCAGCCGTTGAGCGTGCTGGCGGTGTTGTTGCTGACCGTCACCTCGCCCTGGTACCCGCTGGACCAACTGTTGATCGTTTGGTAGCTGGCGGTGCAGACGCCACTTGGGTCATCGGTGGGTTCGTCCGTGGGCTCATCGGTCGGCTCGTCGGTGGGGTCGTCGGTCGGGTCGTCGGTGGGCTCATCGGTGGGCTCGTCGTCGCTCAGGGTCGGCGTCTGCCAGTTCCGCCATGCGGACAGGTTTCCGGACGCACCGGAGGCGATCCGGAACTCGCCGGGCGCGCTGCCCGTGCCCAGCAGGAACTTCTGGATGCTCTGCTGAAGGGGGGCGGTCCACTCCGACCGGGTAGCACAGTGGCTGCCGTCTTGGACATCAGACCAGTAGGTGATGTTCTCCTGCGCGCCGAGCGCCTTGTAGACCTCCGCGCCGCCCAAGGCCGCCACACTTCCGGAGGTGGCCCCCAGCCAGTCGATGTGCGGGTTCTCCATGATGAGCAGCCCGCGCGGCGCGACCATGCCCACGATTTCGTGCATGTCCACCGGCAGCGCGGCCGGGTTACTCGTGTAGGAGTTGAACACGTCGCCGAACCACGGTTGCTCCGAGTAGGCGTTGCTCAGCGGTTGAGCCCCGTCCTCCTGGGCGACCCCGCGCAGAGCGGGAACACCGCCAGTGCCCGACTCGATCGGCATAGTCAAATCGATACGCTGGTCAAACGCCCCGGCTGTGAAGGCGCCCTTGCCAAACCGCGAGCATCCGGTGACACCGGTCCCATCGGTGCTGATGACACTACCGTTGGACTGCTCGATGACGTCGATGATCCGGCTCACGCCCCAGGACCAGGCCATGAGCAGCCCGGTGCTGCTGGAGGAGCCGTAGATGTCGTAGAACGCGCCTTGCTTGTTGCTGCGCGAGGTGTCCTCTTGGCCCACCTCGTAGGGGTCGAAATTGATGACGGCGGCACCGGAGGATTTGATGGTGTCGGTGTCGGCGCCGAGTCCTCCCAAGACGATGACGGCCGGGAAGGGACCAGAACCACTCGGCAGATCGACGCTAGCTGAGAAGCTGGCGCTCCTGCCCTGGTCGCTGACGTTCACCGTGATGTTGGAGCTGGAAACGCTCCCCGTGACGCTGTCAGGCATCCCCGGCTTTTCGCCGTAGATGGAGTCTTCTGCCAACTCCTTGATCTCCGCCCGGCGGCACTCCCACTCGGACTTGGCGGAAATGCGCGTGCCATCCAGCTTCGTGAAGGGATCGGGAAGCATGGAGTTGGTAGGCGAAGACCCCGGAAGGGATACGACGCAGTCGACACCGTCGTACTCAGCGGCGTTCGCGGGCGGGCCCGCCTGCGGATTGAGGGTAGTTGCGGCCAGGCTCGCGGCTACGACAAAGGCAGCCGCCCCCCACAGCCGGGGGCGATATCGATGGAAGCGCATGGGTGACCTCCAGAAGGAAGGCGCACAGCCGACGAGAATGGCTCCCTGGTGAACCGCATGCATTCACCTACCGCCGGTGCGCGCCAGAAGGGGGATGTATACCGCTCCGCCCCGGCCATAGTGTCGCCGCAACCGCAGTGACAGGAAAAACGCATACGAACTCCCGGTGAGGGTGTCGTGTGGGGCACAGGGCCGGAACAGGTTTGGGAGCCTCCTCATTGTAATGAAAATTTTCGGATATTTTTCACCAAGAAAGCGAGATTTTTCCGGAAAATTTTGGAATCTCGCGGCTGTAATGTCTTTTCCAAGCTCACGCGACTGATCGACACCGCGGCTGCCGGAGCCCCCGGAACCGCTATGCCGCCAACGCGACGGTGAACAGCGGGGAATGCTCAAAGCCAGGTCCTCTCCCCTGGCCTGGCTGGCGCGAAAGACCGGAAGACACTGTCACCTCCGGCACGGTTGGGAAGTTGGATCGCACAGCGCTCCCGGCAGGTCCCCGTGTGGGGCCGTCGTGGCCGCGAACAGCATCGGCGTATGCTGCGGAATTGTGAGCATTGTGAGCGCTGTCTGGCTTGGAATCGCGCTGGGAATGCTGTCGTGTTTGTCGTATGCGGCAGCCGCGGTCGCGCAGTGGCGGCTCGCGGTCGTCGTTCCCGAGCCGCTCACCGGACGACGTCCCCTATCAGTGCTGCTGCGCCACCCGCTGTGGTGGGCCTCAGCCGTCCTCAACGCGGGGCGGGCAGGGTTCCAGGTCGGCGCTTTGGGGTTGGCTCCACTGACGGTGATCCAGCCGTTGGGAGTGCTCACGCTGGTGCTGTCGTTGCCGTGGGCCGCACGGATCGGCGGGCGCACGGTGACGGTCAGAGAGAAGCGCGGCGCCGTCCTGGCCGTGGTGGCCCTGGTGCTGCTGCTGGCGGTGGCGGTCACTGAGGGGCAGAGCCGGCCGTTGAGTCACAGCAGCGCGCTGCTGGTCACAGGCGGGACACTGGTACTGCTGGGCACCTGCGCATGGGGGGCGGGCCGGCTCTCCTCGCCAGCGTGGCGCAGCTACCTGTTGGCGGCGGGGGCGGGAATCGCGTTCGGTGTCTCCTCAGCCCTGGCCAAGACCACCGTCACCGCCGTTGCCGCGCAGGGACTCCTCGGCGTGCTCCATCCGGCGGCTGCCGGTACCGCGATGGTCGCCCTCACCGGGCTGCTGCTGGCTCAGGCCGCTTACCAGGGGATGGAGTTGGGTGCGCCGCTGGGAGTGACCACGGTCGCCAACCCCGTCGCAGCGGCGCTCACGGGGATCGCCTTCATGGGAGAGTCCTACACCGGCGGCTGGATGGGTGCGGGCGCCGCCGTGCTGTGCGCAGTGATCGGTAGTTACGGGATTCGGCTGTTGACCGTCCCCCTGCCCTCCCCGTCCCAGCGCGGTGCTGCGCAGGAGCACCGACACGTGTCTCACCCCGCTTCGGCCAGGGACGAGACCAAGGGTTTGCAGCCTCCGGACTGTTGAACTTCGCCGGCCTCGACCGTTCCCGAGATAGCGGGCGGTGGCTTCTGCCTCGGACGGCAGGCGGCCCCGAGGGGGCAACTTTTGGGTCAGCTCCACGGAGACGTTGCCGTGGCGCCTGTACCGACCACCACCCTGGACAGCGGAAGACGCCTGAGACGCTGCCGGAACAACTCCCCCCATCTGGAACCACACACTCGGCCATCGACGCACCCAAGCAGCCGAGAATCCAAAAGAGACGAACTCCGATAATCTTTCCGGCCGGCCGTGCAATTCCCTCCTACCCGGCTCGGCTTCTCCTGCGCACACAGTCACGAGAAACAGCCGAAGATAGTTTGAAGTTTTTGGCATCATACGGAAGGCGGAGAGAAGATCTCAGCGGAGAACGGCAGAAAAACGCCGACCGACGAGAAACACCGCAACAGTGCCGACCCAGTCGACTGAGAGACCATCCACTGCGGATATAAACAAAAACGAGCCCTTCAGCAACATGTCACCTCTCCCGAGAAACACGTTGCCTACCCCAGAACAGGGTTCCACCCGTCGGGCCGCATCCACAAGCAACGGAGTGGACCTCACTCCCGTCTAGCCTGGGCAATCACCGACACCCCTCCTTTGCCCACTCCCCGACACCGTCGAGCAGCGCCCGCTGACTTCGTGCCACCCCTTGTCAAGGGTTCCGCGAAAACGGGCTCTCACGCAAAGGGCATTCGGATTCCCGGCGATCTTTTGATGCAAGCTGCATGTAGCAGATCTTCCAACGCCTCTCCGAGGCAAATATACGCCACCCTCTCCTGTGATTCAAGACCGACGGGCTTGTATGAAAAAGTGACCAGGATCACTTTATGGGAGCGTGAAGACACTTCCTGAGGAAGGACCTTCACGAGACCTGGACCCAGGCTTCCACGGATCAGCACAACTAGATTCGAGTGGACCTCGCTATGGCCATATGCGGCCAGTGGATTGATTGGACGCGGCGGCAACTGGGTAGCTTTGGTGGTGTTTGTGCATACCTCGCCTCTTGTGGAGTTTTTGTTTTATGCCGCCGGGAAATTCTTCACAAATAAACAATCCCTTGCCGAGCGATTTGAGAGACGCCGCCAAAGATCCCCGGGGACCGTATTGGCTTGCTGAAGCCCCCGGCTCCACGTTCGACGTTCCAGGACAGCGCAGAGCCGAGGCCGCCGAGACCGCCGCTCCGCTCCCCGTACTCATCGTCGGCAGCGACCCGCTGGCAAGGGCAGGGGTGAGGTCGATACTGGATTCCCAGGGCGACATGACCTCAGCCGGCGACTGTCCCCCCACGGCAGCGGCGATAGGGTCGGCCGCAGCACTGCGGCCGGAGGTGGTGTTGATCCACGGGATGACAGCCGGCGGGGAGGCGTTCACCGAGACGGTTCGAGCGGTTCGGCGAGTGCACTGTACGGCCCGTGTACTCGCGATCGGTCCTCAGGAGGGGGCGCACCGCCCGAACGCGGAAGAGGGCGTCTGTGGGCTTCTGCCATCGTCGGCGGCACCGGAGGAGCTGGTGGCGGCGGTTCGGCTGATCGCTGCGGGGTACGTGCTCGTCGGCACCGTTCCGGGCGAGGGCACCGACCACGATGCCGAGTCCGCGGTGCGGCGTGACGGCCTCAGCCGGCGTGAATGCGAAGTACTGTCGCTGATCGCGCGGGGTCTGGGGAACGCCGAGATCGCATTCGCGCTCAGGCTCAGCGAATACACCGTCAAATCCCATGTGCAGAACCTGCTCCGCAAGTTGAACCTGCGTAACCGCGTACATGCGGTCATCTACGCATTCCAGACCGGGCTCGGCCCCCACTCCCTCGATTCCGCCCCGGTTCTCAACCAGTCCGCCGACCGGTGAATCCACGCCGAAGCGGTACCGCTGGCCTGTGCGGCTCCGGCACCGTCCGGTTGCCGACCGCTGCCTCCGCCACCGACCGCCCCGGGGGCCAACCGTCCGACGATCCGCCCCCGGGAAGCGCCGATCAGGCCCTCGTCCGCGTCAGCAGCGAGACCGCGCACGCTGCTCCGCCGAAAACGGCAGCCGCGAGGAGAGCCACGATGTGGCCTTCGACGGCCGCCACCAGGAGCACTCCCGTGATGGCCAGCCCCACCGCGCCGCCGAGCTGCTGGGCACTGGTGACGAGCCCGCCCGCGACACCGGCGTTTTCCGGCGCGACACCGGCGACGGCCAACTGGGCGGTCACCGGTAGGACCATGCTGATACCGAAGCCGAAGACGACCAGGCCAGGCAGCAACGCGGGGTAGCCGCTCACCGCGATCCCGCCCGCCAGCAGAAGCGAACCGGCTACCACGACGAGGGAGCCCGCGGTGAGGAGTTGCGAAGGGGAGAACCATTTGCCCAACGCCCCCGTGGCCCTACTGCTCACCAACGAGCCCAAGGCGAACGGAATATACGCCAGGCCCGCCAGGACCGGGCTGAATCCAAGCGTCTGTTGCAGCTCCAGGGTGAGGGTGAAGAAAGCGCCGAACAGCGCACCGCTCGCGAGAATGCCCGCGATGAGCGCTCCCACACGGGCGCGGGACTTCAACAGGCCCTCAGGGATGAGAGGACTCGCTCCCCGCCGCTCGTGCGCGCCGAACACGGCGAAGAGGACCGCGGCCAACGCGAAAAACCCCACGGCGTGCAGGGCCGTGTCCGGGTTCTCCAGCTCGAGCAACCCGTAGACGACCGCGGCGACGGCGCCGGTCAGCGACACGGCACCGAGAACCCCGATCTTCGTGGCCCGGCGCCCCTCCGCGAGCCCCCGTGTCAGAAGCGGAAGGAGTACCAGTGCGATCCCGGCGAACGGCAGATTGATGAGGAACACCCAGCGCCAGGAGAGGAGCCCGGTCAGCAACCCTCCGAGCACCACTCCCGCGAGGCCGCCGGTCACCGCGATCGCACCCCAAGCGCTGAACGCCCTCCCGCGTTCCTTGGCGTCGACGAACACGACGGCGATGAGGCCGAGGACGGTGGGGGAGGCGAGCGCAGCGCCCACACCCTGGACGAACCGTGCCGTTATCAACTGCCACGGCTGTTCGGCGATACCGCACGCCAATGACGCGAGCGCGAACAAGGCCGTGCCCACGACAAAGGCCCGAACCAGGCCGAAACGGTCGGCCAGACGTCCCGCCGCCACGAGCAGACCGCCGTAGGCCAGAATGTAGGCGTTCACGACCCAGGGCAGCGTGTTGACCGTGAAGCCGAGTTGTCGCTGGATGCTGGGCAGGGCGACGTTGACCACCGTGTTGTCGACCATGAGCATGAACTGCACAAGGCAGACGACCGCGAGGATTCGCCAGCGGTGTTTCAGCGCCGGAGTATCCGCCGTCTGTACCTGTGTCATGAAGAGGAACCTTCCTGGGTGTTTCCACCACTTCTCCGGGCGCTCTTTCTCCGGGGGCTCTGCCGGTGGTGGGGCCACCACCGCTCGTAGTCAGTCACGTGAGCCTCCTGGAGAAGGGGCGTGTGCGTCTCGTCACCGAACGGAGTTCCCCCGGGCACCGAACCCCCCGGTGCGGCGTTGCGCTGGCGATGTCCCTGCCGAAGCCCCCCGACGGCCGCCGGCAGAGCGGGCAGCGGAGTCGAACGGTAGCGCCGGGCCGAGCCCTCGCGCCTTGACATAGACCTCCTTCAACGTCCGCATTCACAGCACTTTTCGTGTACGAACCGTCTCAGAGAGTCTAGTCAGCCGCTGTCGCTCCTGCGGTGCCTCCGCTGGTTCGCCGCCGACACGGCGCCCCGACCGCTTGCATGCCTTGCTCCCGCGCAAGAGCGATACCGCCGCCGATGGGCCGGCCCGGCACGGGGACGGGATCGGTGCGGCCCGGCCAAGGCTGCGCCCTTCCGGCGCGCAGGTAAGCACGCGGCGCACGAGGGAGCCTGCGGTCAAGCGCCGGAGCCGCTCCGTGCTCGAAGAGGGACCGCCGTGCCCTCTCATGTTCAGGACCGTCCAACCGTCGACGACCGAACTCCACCGCACGGCGAGGCGACGGTCTTCGGTGCGACCGGCCCGCCGTTGGCTGCGATCGTCGGCGTTCAACGGCTCTGGAAACCTTCCCATCGCCGCCTTCCACCGGCCACCATGCCGTCGGCCGCCCGGATGTCGGCGATGATCTGGTCAACCAGCAAACTTTCACGGTTGTGGAAGTAGAAGTGATCCCCCGGATACAGGCGCAGGCCCATGTACTGTTCGACATGGTCCGCCCAATCCGCGAGCCGCTCCGGGCGGACCACGACATCGCGCTCTCCGCCGAACACGGACACTGGAAGGGGGATGCGCGCCGTTCCCGGACGCGGACGCCAGGTCTCGACAAGCCGAAGATCACTGCGCAGCACTGGTTCGAAGAGAGCCCACCACTCCGGATCGGCCAACAGCTCACGCGGGGTTCCTCCCATCTCGGCCACCGCACGGCGCAGCTCCTCCGGGGGCATCAGATGCCGGTTCCGCACGTCCAGGCCGCCGTCCGGCCGGGGCGCTGCACGCGCGGACAGCCCGAGCCAGACGGGGAGCGGGCCGCCCTGTCCAAGCAGGTGCAGCGTCATCTCGTAGGCGAGGAGCGCCCCCATGCTGTGGCCGAAGACCGCGAACGGGCGGTCCAGCCGGGGGCAGATGTCCTCCAGGAAGAACGAGACGACATCTGCGGCCCGGTGCCGGGGCAAAAGGTGAGACAACCTGCCGCGGCCCGGGGCTTCGAGGAAGCACACCTCCCAGTCGCGGGGGAAGTAACGCGACCAGTCCCGAAAGAGGAGGTGCGAGCCCCCCGCGTGGTGGAGCAGGAAGACCCGCATCGCGGGGGCGGGGACCGGGTGGGGGCACAGCAGCGAGCGAGTGGCGTCGTGGGGCTGCCTCATCCTGCGACCCTCCCCCGTCGGATCTGACGGATCATGCTTGTCAGCGTCGTCCCGCCGACTTCGTGGAACTCCACGGAGTCGAGCTCCACGAGAGGCAGCAGGGACTCCGCCCACCGAACCGGGTGGTCGATCTGCGCGATGAGCAGGTCGGCGATTTTGTCCTGTTCGTAAGGCTGGGCCGTCCGGTTGGCGATCACGGGGAAGGCCAACCGCCCGTAGGAGGTCCTCCTCAGCAGCGGCGCGACCTCCTCGGCGGCCGGAGTCATGTACCGCGAGTGGAACGGACCGCTGACCGGAAGTTTGCGCACCATCCGCGCGCCGGCGTCCTCGGTGATCGCCGCGAACTCGTCGAGGTCGCTGACCGGTCCCGCCAGCACGAACTGCTGCGGCGTGTTGATGTTGGCGAGGTCGAGCGTGCCGAACCCCGCCCGCAGCAACAGGAAACGGACGAAGGTCTCGTCCAGGCCCATGACCGCCGTCATACCGCCGCCGGTGATTTTCGCCATCGCCGAGGCCCGCGCCGCGACCAGCCGAAGCCCTTCGGTGAAGCTGAAGGCTCCCGCGGCCTCAAGAGCGTTGTACTCGCCGAGACTGTGTCCCAAGGCCACGTCGGGGGCGCTGCCGTCTGCGAGTTCACTGCGATAGGCCAGCGCGTTCACCACGTACATCGCGGGTTGGGTGTAGCGGGTGTCGCTCAGCAGTCCGTCGGGGTCTTCCAGGCACAGCGTGCGCACCGAGTACCCCAGGACCTCGCTGGCCTCCTGTTCTAGCTGGGGGAAGCGATCGAACTCTGCGCGTCCCATGCCCACACGCTGAGCGCCCTGGCCTGGGAAGAGGACAATTCTGGTCATCGGGCGTCACTCTCTTCTGCGGTGCTGCTGCACGAGATCGGCGATGATGCGCGCGAGCGCGGCCGCGTTCTCTCCGGTCAGCAGCGACACGTGGTTACCGGGGGCGAAGTGAACGGAAAGCTCATCGCAGCGTCCCTCCCACCCGAGAGCCGGGCTGCGATAGTAATCGGCGGCGGCGTCGAAGTCGGACCCACGGCCGAAGTCGGTTTCCGAGGCGCGTACGACGGCCACGGGTCCCGGATAGTGCTCCGGGTGGTGAGCTTCGACGGCGGTGAGCGTGGTGGCCAGCAGCTCGTAGGGGTCGGCTTGCCCGCTGCCCTCCATCCAGCCGGCGACGGCCGCGAGCTCGTCGAGGTAGTCCGCGGCGTACTCCGGTGACTCCCGGGTCGCGGCGCGGTCGTAGGCCATGACTTGCCGTAGGAAGCTGCCTTCGGCCGCGGTGTCGGTGGTGTGGCCGTTCGGCGCGGCGGCGTCGATCATGAGGACCAGCGGGGCGTGCCCCGTGGACTGGTGCACCAGACGGGCCGTCTCCTGGGCGATCACCCCACCGCCGGAGTAGCCGCCGAGGACGGCAGGGGCGTTTTCCAGGCGAGGGGCGAGCAGGGCGTGGTACTCCTCGGCCAACTCGCGAACGGTTCGGTTCCGTGGCTCCCCCGGTTCGTCGACCCGAGGGTCGCGCACCCCCACGATTTCCTCCGGGCCTGCATAGCTTCGGGCCAGTTCGCTATAGCACGCGACGTGGCCCCCCGGCGGGTGGATCAGGTACACGACGGGCTCGCGGCCGGGACGCAGGGAAACCAAGGGACTGCGATCCGTCCGGCCGTGCGCACACTCCCGCACCACGGCGGCGAAAGCCGCGGCCGTGGGGTGGGTCAGCAGGTCGTCGAGAGGCACATCGACACCGCAGCGTTCACCGATCTGGTGAAGGAACCGGACCGCGGCAAGGGAGTGGCCGCCCACGGCGAAGAAGTGGTCGGTGGGGGCAACGTCGTCCACCCCGAGCACATGGCACCACACGTCTTTGACCGGCTGCGTGTAGGGGGTGTCCGGCCATTTCGCCCTCGCATCGTCCGCCCGGACCTCCCGCCGGGGGGCAAGAACCGGCAGCAGGTCGTCGCCGAGCCCGCCGACCAGGTCGCCGACGGTGGCCTGCCCGTTCTCGCCGAGCTGGAGCAGGACCCGTCTCCAGAGGTCGACGATCCGTTCGGCCGCGGCTGAGGGCACGGTGGAACGGTCGTGCACGAGGGTGAGGACGAGTTCGTCCTCCTCATGGTGGAGGAGCATCGTGCACGGGTAGGCCGTCCGCGCTCCGACGACCCTCGGTAGCTCCACCGTGACGCCGGCGTCGGCGAGCAGCTGGCCGACCTCTCCCAGCGTGCTCGGGTAGTTCTCCACGACGATGAGGCTTTCGAACAGCGGGCTGCTGCCGCTGCGGCCGCTCCAGTCGTGAACCTGTCCGGTGGAGGCCCATTCGAAGGCGGAGACCTCAAGTGCGGTGTCGCGCACCTGCCGCACCAGATCGAGCACGGTCTTCTCGGGGTGCACGTCGACGGTGAGGGGCAGGGTACTCATCAGCAGGCCGGCGACCCGTTCCACCCCCGGCACCTGCACGCCGCGGCCCGACAGCGTCACCCCGAAGCTGACGTCGTGAGGGGTGCCGCCGCCGGTGAAACGCCATAGCAGCATCGCCCAGACAGCCTGGTAGAGGGTGCTGTCGGTCGCCGCCGCCCGTGCCGCCTCTGCGCGCACGCGCGCAAGGTCGCCGAGCTTGCACCGCAGTTCGCTACGCCCGTAGCCCTGTTCGCTCTCCACAGCGCCGGTGACTCCCGGGCGAATGCCCGGCTCCCGCCCGGACAGCCGCGTCGACCAGAACTCCTGGGCCTCGGCGGGGTCGCGGGCTGCGATCCAGCGTGCGTGTGTGCGTATGTCCGGTTCAGTCGGATCGTAGGGGCGCGGGCGACCGAGGTAGGCGAGATAGAAGTCCTCCAAGACGACCGCCGTGCTCCAGCCGTCCAGCAGCGCATGGTGGAAACTCAGCAGGATACGGTGGCGGGACTCCCCCTCCGGGACCACGGAGACGCGCCACAGGCACGGCCTGCCGAGGTCGAACCCTCTCTGGCGGTCCTCGGTCAGCAGGTCCTCCCATGACACGTCGGTACGCACCCGGACCTGCGGCTCGATGTCGGAGTGCACGACGAGTCTCGGCGTACCGTCCCAGGCGAACGAGGCCCGAAGAGCCGTGTGTCGACGCATCGTGTGGCGCCATGCCTCGGTGAACCTGTCGATGTGGAGCGGACCGTGCCACAGCCAACTCATCTGCTCGACGTACCTGTCGGCCTCCCGCGCGCTGAGGGAGTCGACGAGAATGCCGTACTGCTGCGGCGTCAGGGGGACCTCGTCGGGTGCGGAGCGGGTTTCCGACACCAGCGTGGTGACGACCGTTCTCAACTGAGCGAGCAGAGCGTTCACCGTTTCCCGGTCGACGCCGTCGATCTCGGACGGTGCCCATGTGATCCCCAAGCGCAGCCGGCCGTCGCGCACGAGGCCGTAGATCTCGACGGTGTGCGGTCGCTCGGCGCGCGACGACCGCGCCTCCGGTACCCTGCCGTCGACGATGCGGAACCGCTCGCCGGCGCTGTCGGAGTCGATCCTGCCCAGGTAGTTGAAGCACACCAGCGAGGGGGGCAGTTCGGCCAACTCCTCGCGTACGGAGGCGTCGCAGGCGTGGATACGGCAGGCACCGAACCCGACGCCGCCGTCGGGCACGGCAGCCAACTCCCCGCGCACCGAGCGCAGGTGATCCGCAGGGGTGAGACGCCGGTCGACGTCCAGCGTCACCGGATACAGGGCGGTGAACCAGCCCACCGTGCGGGAGAGGTCTTCACCCGCCGCCTGCCTGCCGTGCGTCTCGACGTCGAAGGACACGGTCTCGCAGCCGCGCCAACGCGCCAACGCGAGGGCCACGCAACCGGTCAACAGATCGTGCACGGGCAGTTCCAACGCGGCCGGCAGCGTGCCGAGCAGCTCCGCGCCAACTTCTTCGGCCACCTCCGTTTCGACCCGCCGGGTCTGCCCTTCGAGCGTCGCCGGGGCGCTGCGCAGTAGTACGTCCGCGTTCCTGCGCCGGCGTGCCACAGAGCGCCAGTAGGACACGGTGGACTCGTCCTGGGCCAGTTCGGGCAGGTTCGCCATCCAGGCTTGGTAGGCGTGGCCTTCCTCAGGGAGTCGGGGGAGCTCGCCCTGTTCCAGGGAGTCGAGTGCACGGGCGAGGTCGTCCAGCAGAACGTGCCAGGAAACCCCGTCCACGACCAGGTGGTGGACCACGATGAGCAACGTCTCAGAGCCGGCCGCTCTGTCGTACAGGTGCCTGGCACGCACCATGACCCCGTTCTCCGGGGCGAGCGAGCGCTGCGCCTGACGTATCGCCTCGTCTCGCGCCTGGTCCGAATCGACCGCGACGCAGTCGAGTAGATCCCGTGGTTCCTCGACGGTGAACGGGGGAAGCTCATCGATCCCGTCAGCGCTCACCCGGGCGGACAGGAGGGGGTGGGCTGCCACGACGGCCTGTAGCGCCATGCCGAGTAGAGTCGGGTCGACCGGTCGCACCGGCTCCAACAAGACGGACTGGTTCCAGTGGTGCCGGTCGGTTCGAACCGTGTCGAAGAACCACGACTGGATGGGGGCCAGCGCCGCACGTGGGACATCGGCGGCCCGGCGGGGCACCGCCGGATCGGTGTCGAGGGCGCCGGCCAGCTCGCGTAGGACCGGGTGGCGGTGGAGCACTCGTACGTCGAGCGCTACACCGGCGCGGCGGAGTGCGGCGACCAACCGCATGGCGAGGATCGAGTCGCCGCCCGACTCGAAAAAATGCGCGTCATCGCTTGCGGGCGGCTGCCCCAGCACCTCGGTCCACGCTGTGCGCACCGCCTCCACCACTGCGCTCGCCGGTGCGGCCCGGGGCTCGGCGGGAGTCGGCAGGTGTTGCGCAGCGGGCTCGGGGAGGGCGTCACGGTCGGTCTTTCCGCTGGGCAGCCGCGGGAATTCGTGCATCGTGACGATGCGCGACGGAACCATGTAGCCCGGTAGCCGCTCGGTGAGCATCGCATGCGCCTTGCCCGTGTCGATCCCGGCCGGTGTGACGTAGCCGACCAGTCGAGGGTGCCCGTCGTCGCGCCGCCTCACCGCGGCCACCGCCTCCTCGACGCCGGGCACCGAAAGGAGTGCCGCCTCGACCTCGCCCAGTTCGACACGGAACCCGTTGAGCTTCACCTGCCGGTCGATGCGGCCGAGATAGTAAAGCCCGCCAGCGGGCAGTTCCCGCACGAGGTCACCGGTGCGATAGATCCGCTCATGGCTGCCTGCGATGCTGACCTCGCAAAACCGTTCCGCCGTGCGTTGCGGATCGTCGAGGTAGCCCAAAGCGAGCGCTTCCCCGGCCAGGCACAGCTCGCCGGGCGCTCCGCGGGGAACCGGGCGCATCCGCTCGTCGAGGACATGGCACCGTATGTTGTCGAGAGGCTCGCCGATGGGAACGTCGGCCTGCGCCGTCCATCTCTGCCCGGAGGCGGTGCTCGCGTCGAACACCGTTGCGTAGATCGTCGCCTCGGTAGGGCCGTAGGCGTTGTACAGCGCGGCGTCTTGCACCCGCTCGAAGGCTTGGCGCAGATGGTTGGTCAGCGGTTCGCCCGCGCTGACGACCGACCGCAACGTGGCCACGTCGGCGAAATCCGGACTGTCCGTAAGGCCCCGCAGCAGGGCGGGGACCACGTGCAGCAGCGTCGCCCCGTGCCGACGCAGGGTGCGGGCCATCGCGTCGGCGTCGCGCTGCTCACCCTCGGGCACGACCGCGAGCCTTGCGCCGCTGACCAGGGGGAGGAACAACTGGTGCAGGGTCACATCGAAGCTGAGCGTGCCGGAGAACGCCATAACGTCGTCGGGGGTGACCGAGAAGTAGCGTCTTGCCCATTCGAGGTGGTTGACGAGTGCGCGGTGGGCGACGACGACACCTTTGGGCGCCCCAGTAGAGCCTGACGTGAACAGCACGTACGCCGGTTCTGCGGCGCGGTGGCAAAACTCGACAAAAGGGTGGTCCCCGGCCAGGTCCGCAAGCTCTACCCCGCGCGCGCCCGTCGGGGTGACGCGATCGTCGGCCTCCCTGACGATCAACGCGAGGTTGGCACGGCCGACGAGGTCCTCGAGTCGCCGGTCGGGGTGGGAGGGGTCGAGGGGGACGAAGATCGAGCCGGCCCGCAGCACGGCGAGCACGGCGAGCACTTGCCCGGCTCCGCGACGCATCAGCAGGCCCACCCTGTCCCCGGGGTTCACCCCTTGGGCGCGCAGTCCCGCCGCGATCCGAGACACCTGCTCGTCGAGCTCTCGATACGTCCAGGCTCGGTCGCCCTCTTCAAGGGCGACTCGATCCGCGAACCTCTCCACGGCCTCCCGGAAGAGCCGGTCGACGTCGCTGCCGTGGTCCAGGGGCCGGTCCGTGCGGTCCGATCGCGCGGCGACGTCGGCCAGCGCGTCGATGGGCGCGTCCGCGTCCTCGGCCATGGCCCGCACCGTCGACGTCAGCTGCGCGGCGAACGCTTCGGCGGTCTCGGGGGCGAATCTGTCGAGCGCGTAGCGCAGTTGACCCCGCAACCGGTCGTCGTCGGCGAGCATCTCCAGTGTCAGATCACCAACCACGGGCTGCTGGATCTCTTCGAGGAGCCGAATGTGGAGCTCGGGAGGTGAGTCGCCGAAGACACCCCGGCCGTACCAACTCTGGTAGCTGAAGACGCAGTTGAAGCCCTCGTCGGTGTCGGAGAGCTCGGCGATCTGGCGGTAGGGGAGCTGGGAGTGGTCGACAGCCCGCGCCATCTCAGCCTGGACGGCGCGCACGTGCTCGGAGACGCTTTGCCCCTCGAAGGGCTGGGAGCGCACAAGAACTGTGGTGACGAAGCACCCGACGGCCTCGTCGAGCTGCGGGTCGTTGCGGGTGTTCACCGGAACCGCCACCAAAACCCGCTGCCGTCCGGCGTAGCGCGCCAGCGTCCGCTGGTAGGCCGCCAGCAACAACGCCGAACCGCCCACCCGGTGGCGCCGGGCAAACGCTGTGACCGTCTCCGCCGGAAGTTCGATCGGCACAGCAGCACTGTGCGGTCCGTCGGTCGCGCCGTCGGCGGGCAGCTCGACCATGGGAGGCGTGTCGGCGAGAACGCCACGCCAGTAGGCGCGGAGCCGTTCGCTCTCCTGGTGGGACAGCTGCTGTCGCGACCTGTCGCAACTGGTGTAGATCCGAGCGGGCAACGGTTGGGTGTCGACTGGAACGCCGTTGCGTTCAGCGCGGTAGAACCGCCACAGGTCGCGGACGAGGACCCCGGAGGACTCGCCGTCGAAGACGGCGTGGTGGACCACGAGCAGCAGATAGGCGCGCTCCGGTGCGGCTGTTACGAGAAGCGCCCGGGCCATGCCCGTACTGTCGGGGTCCATGGGCGCGGTCGCCTCGGAGCGGAGTAGGTCGACGGCCTCCCGGCCGAGGACGCCGGGGGCCTTCCGGTGCGTGAGGGGAAGAGGTCGCCGAGGATCGGCGTCCAGCGACGAGTCGGCGGGGACGGCGGTCAAGACGGGATGCCTGTGCACGAGCGCGGCCAGCGCACCCTCCAGAGCGGCCACATCTAACTCACCGGTGATTTCGAAGGCCACCGGAACCAGGTAGCGCGCCGACTCTGGCTCCATCCGGTGCAGGTACAGCAAGCCCTCCTGCTCAGCCGAGAGCGGAAGGTCGGACCAGGTGGTCTCGGCGGTCGTCACGGGTTACCTCCGAAGGCGGCGGTGGCGAGGTCGACCAGGTTGTCGGTCTCAAAGAGCGTTTCGAGCGCAAGCGGGCCGCCGCCCTCCTCCGCCACACGTGCGGCGATCCGCAGGAGTCTGCGGCTGCTGACCCCTGAGGCGACCAGGTCGGTCTCGGGGAGGAGCTGGTCGGCGGGGATACCGGTCTCGGCGGCGACGATCGAGGCGAAACGGTCGAGAGGGGAGGCCGCGCCGTCGCCTTCGCCGGACGGCGGCGCTCCTTGGCCGGAGGGCGGCGCCGCGCCGGGGAGCCGGAAGTCGCGGACGCGAAGCGGGGTCGGCGGAAGGGAGACCTTGGGGACGTCCCGTTCCACTTCGGGCCAGTGGACCGTCTCTCCGGCCAGCCATTTCTCGATCTGCACGCTCAGTTCACCGGTCGCCGTGCCGACGAGCCGACCGGCACCGGAGGTGACCGCCGAAGCCAGCCGCCGCAGCGCCTGGGCGGCCTCCTCCGCGGTCGTGACGACCACGGCGCGCTCTCCGCGTGCTGGGCGGCCTTCTCGCAGGGTGCGGGCGACCGAGGCCAGCGGCATCCCCGGTACCGCGTCGGCCAACGAGTTCGCAAGGACGGCGAGGTTCTCGGGGCTGTCCGCGGAGAGCGGGAGCGCCCACGCTTCCTTATGCTGTTCCTCGCTTTGTGGTTCGGCGAGGGGCGGCCCTTCCTCGATCACCAGGCAGCCGTAGGAGCCGGTCCCCGCCACACCGTTGACCAGGGCTCGCCTGCGGGAGGCCCCCGAGGGCTCCGGCTGTGGCCGCCACCGGGCCCTCTCCTGGGGGATCTCCACGGCGGGGGCCGAGACGACCGCGGGGTTCAGCTCCGAGGTCAGTCTCGTAGCGAAGACCTCACCGGAACGGAGCTGACACATCACCTTGGCGAGCTGCGCGAACACCGAGGCTGCCTCGAGGTGGCCAAGGGTGGGCTTCACAGAACCGAGCGGCACCGGACCCGCGTGCTGGAACACCTCCGACAGCTCCTGGGCCTCCAAGGCGTCGGCGAGCGCGGAACCGCCGGCGGCTGCTTCGACGTATCCGATCGACTCTGGCGGTAGTCCCGCGTCGGCGAGCGCGGCGCGGACGGCTTCCTCTTGGGTTCCCCGGCTCGGAACGCCATAGCGCCGCGTCGCTCCGGAATGACGGACCGAGGTTCCGCGGACCACGGCGTGGATGGGGTCGCCGTCGGCGACTGCCCGGTGGAGCGGCTTGAGCATGAGGGCTCCAATGCCCTCGCCGACGAGCCACCCGCTGGCGCGGCTTGTGAACGCGCAGGAGTCGGCGTCTTCGGCGACCAAGCCGAGATCGGCGAGGACATCGAGGTGCTCCGGATGCAGTACCAGGTTGCTGGCTGCCGCGATCGCCGCGCGGCATCGACCCGACCGGATGGCCCCTACGGCCATATCGATCGCGGCCATGCCTGAAACGCACCCGCTGTCGACCACCATGCTCGGACCGGTCAGGTCGAAGGCGTGCGACAGACGGTGGGCGAGCCCGCCCCGTGTGGCGTGGGTGCCCTGCTCCCCCGCCGCGCGGGCGGACATGCCGTGAAGGGCGTGGTCGGCCCACATCGCCCCCACGTACACCCCGATCGGATCGAGCCGCGCACGCTGTTCCCCGGCCGATCCGGCGTCCTCCAGACACTGGCGAACCGTCGCCAGCAGCAGGCGCTCCTGCGGGTCGGTCGCGGCCGCCTCCTTGTCGTCCAGGCCGAACTCCTCAGCTTCGCAACCGGTGATGTCGTCGAGGTAGGCACCCATACGCGCCCCGGCGCGCTCCGACCGGGTCCGCAGCGGCGACCACCGCTCCTGCGGTGTCGCTCCAATGGCGGTGGCGCCCTCCACGAGCAGACGGCCGAGCCCGTCAAGGGAGTCCGCGCCGGGCAGCCGGGCGGCGAAGCCGATGACAGCCACCGGGATTCCCGTTCCGGCCGGCTCGGCCGACACCGTGTCGAGCGCGGCCGCCTCATCTCGCCTGGCCTGTCTCGCCTGCATCTCCTCCGGCGTTGCCGCGAGGGCCGCCCGCCGGCGGACCTCGTCGTCTTGGAGCGCTCCTCCCCACAGGGAGACGAGGAGGTCTTGGTCGTCGTCGAGCCAGAAGCGCTCGCGAACGGCGTCGAAGTCCATGTCGCCCACTGGGCACATCCCGATCCCCCGCGCAGGTGCCGCGGTCATCAGCAGCTGCGACAGGTGACCCGCCTCCAGTTCGCTGTACTTCGCGCCGAGCCGCTCGCCGTAGGCGGGAGCGATCGCCGCCGGTGTGGAGACCAGGAAGACCCCAAACGCCGCGCTCCCGACCAGCGGGCGGTTGTGGTGGACATGGCAGTCCTCGGTGACGCGCAGGTCGGGGTCGAGTCTGACGAGGGCCCCTTCGGCGGGGTGCAGGTAGTACAGTCCCCCCTCAAGGCCATCCACCCGGTCGGGGCGCACGTAGACGTAGACCTGGACGGGGTAGAAGCCTCCTGCGGAGGGGTAGCGACGCTTGCTCAGCCCGCCCAGCTCTCCTGGTGCGGCCATGGCAAGCAGGTCGACGAGCGCGGAGGCGGGCATCGGCTCCGCGCTGAATCTGCGAAACGCCGAAGCGTCGAAGAGCCCGAGGGAGTCGCCGGCCGCCGGCTCCGGCAGGGGAACGCGCGGCAGCTCCGCCGGTAGGGAGAGTTCGGCGACCCGCGCCTCCTTGAACTTCTTCTTGGCCTCGGGGTCGAACGCGATACGAACGTCCGCCTGGCGCGGCGCGTCGGCCGGCTCCGCCGGGGGCGCTGCCAGGGCTGCGGCGATCTCCTGCACCGTTGGACCGTTGAGCAGCAGGTCCACGGCGACCTCGGCCCCGGTTCGCTCGGTGACCAGCTGCGCCAGGCGGATCATGGTGAACGAGGTAGCCCCCAGATCGAACAGGTCAGCGTCGACGTCGATCTCGGCCTTGCCCAGCGCCGCGGAAGCGGCAGCCCTCACCTGCTCCAGCAGGTCGGCTCCAGTGGGGGAGCCGGTCTCCTCCGCCGGCTGGAACAGAGCGGCCGCAGCACGACGGTCGAGCTTGCCGGCGGGAGTCAGCGGCAACTCGTCGACGAAACGGTAGCGGCTCGGCACCAAGTGCTGGGGCAGTACTGTTCCCAGAGCCTGCCGGATGTCCTGAATCCGAGGCGGTGGGTCAGCGGCTACGCAGACGGCCGCGAGCACGGGGTCGCCGCTGGACTCCGCCACAGGCAGGACTCTGGCGTCGACGAGGCCGGCGCGCGACACCAGCGCCGTCTCGACCTCTTGCGGTTCGATACGCAGCCCACGCACCTTGAACTGGTCGTCGAGCCGGCCAAGGTAGCGGATCTCACCGTCGGCGCCGAGCGCGCCGAGATCCCCGGTCCGGTAGAGACGGTCGGCATAGGAGGTGGCGACGAACCGCTCCCGCGTCAACTCCTCGCGATCGTGGTAGCCGAGGGCCACGGGAGTCCCGGCGATGCAGATCTCCCCGGCGGTCCCGGGCGGGACCTGCCGCAGGTGTTCGTCGACGATATGGATCGTCGCCCCGGTGATCGGCCTTCCGATGGGCACCGATGCCTCGTCCCAGTCGGGCACGCACTCCCAGTGCGTGACGTCGATCGCCGCCTCGGTCGGCCCGTAGAGGTTGTGGAGCTGAACCTCCGGCAGCACCTCGAAAAACCGCCGCATGGTGCCGACCGGCAAGGCTTCCCCGCTGGCGAACACATAACGCAGTGACGAACAGTCGGCAGCCGACGGTTCGCTTAGGAACAGCCCCAGCATCGACGGGACGAAGTGGGTGACGGTCACCGAGTTCTCACGGATGGCGCGCGCGAGGTAGGCGGGATCCCTATGTCCCCCGGGCCGTGCGACGACGGTGGCGGCCCCCGCCAGCAGCGGCCAGAAGAACTCCCAGGCAGAAACGTCGAAGCCGCAGGGCGTCTTCTGCAACACGCGGTCCGTCCCGGACAGGGGGAAGCGCTCCTGCATCCACAGCAGGCGGTTCGCCACTCCGCGGTGGGTGTTGAGACAACCTTTGGGCTGTCCGGTGGTCCCAGAGGTGTAGATCATGTAGACGGGATCGTCGGCGGCGACATGGACCTCGGGGGCGGTGTCTGCGGCCGCGGCGAGAAGCGCCCCGTCCCGGTCGGGACAGACGACGTGTGCCCCGCAGTCGTGGAGCGCGCCGGCCAGGGTCCCGTCCGCGACGAGCACACGCGCACCGGAGTCCTCGATCAGATACTTCACCCGCTCGCGCGGGGTTCCCGCCTCGATGGGAACGTAGACTCCGCCGGCACGCACGATGGCCACGAGCGCCACGACCAGGTCGTCGGATCTGTCCATGTGGACGGCGATGTGCGCGCCGGGGCGGCAGCCGGAGCGGATCAGATGGTTGGCCAGCTGCGCGCTACGTCGGTCGAGTTCGGCGTAGTCGAGCGCCTCTCCGTTCCACCACACCGCGGGCCGGTGGGGGTACGCGGCGAGGCTGCGCTCCAGGAGCGCCGTCAGCGTCGGCTCGGGACTGTCGAGGAGGGCGCGCACCCGGTGCTCGTAGGAGGAGAACAGCTCGTCGGCCTGATCGGCGTCGAGCGCGTCACCGGCCACGTCCCATTGGCAGACCAGCGTGTCGTCAAGGAGCAGCGGCACGTTGTCGAGCGCCACTTGCGCGGTCTGCGACCGGCTCTGCCGCAACTCGACTCCGTCTCCGCCCAGAGCCTGCGGCGCCTGCGGAATCCGGGTGAAGACAACGGGCAGCCGCAGTTCGCCGTTTGACCGGAAGACACGCTGGCGTAGTTCGCGCAACCCGGGGAGGACGGCTCCGCGCTCCAGGTCGGCCCGAACCCTGTCCCAGATCTCACGGGCGCGTTCCTCGAAGGACGGCGGCAGTGTGTCGTCGACGACGAGCCAGGCCAGGGAGGTGAAGTCCCCTACGGAGCCCTCCATCCCCCGCGGCCTGTCCCACGAGACGACGACGATCGTGAACGGAGCGCGGAACCGCTGTCGGAGCGTGTCGGCATAGGCGGTCAGCAGCAGGATGTCCGCAGGCACCCCGACGCGCGCGGCGTGTTCTCGAAGCGCCGGCCAGGCGGAAAGGTCGAACCGGCGGTGGGTGCGCTCCCCCGTGTCGGCCAGCGGCGGCCCCGGCGGCAGGTCGGCGAACTTGTCGTGCCATTGGGCGGCGGCCTCGTCTCGCCGGCCGCCGTGGGGACGCGCGAGGCCGCGCATGTGGTCGATCGAGCGGTCGGGGGCGGCGTCCAGCACCTCCCCCTGGCCGTCGTGGAGAGCGAACAGCTGACCGAACAGCAAGGCCAGACTGCGCGCGTCGGCGAGTAGCGCGTCCAAAGCGGCGTGGAGGACGACCTCTCCCCCAGGCAGGAAGCTGACTTCCAACGCAAACATCGGCCACGCGCCGATTTCGAACTCAGTGCGGCGCATGCGCTCCGCGACCGCGGCGAGCCTCTCCTCGACCTCAGCCCGGCCAAGGCCGGTCAGGTCGTGGCGGGCGAAGGTGTAGTAAGGGACTTCGCCACGCACGGTCATGGTCCCGTCGTCGTGAACCACGGCGCGCATCATGGGATGGTGCTCGACGAGGCGGTGCCATGCGCGTTCGAGTCGGTCGACATCATGGCGGCGCAGCAGGAACTCCTGGTAGACCTTGGTTTCTGCCGCCCCGGACAATCCACCGACCCTGCCGACGAGGTAGGCCGACTGGAGTTCGGTGAGCGGAAGCCCCGTGACGTCTTGCCGCGATGGCTGGACCAGCTCGGCCACCTCCGGCGATACCGCGGCCTCGCTGTCCCCCTCGGCGGCCGCCAGGCGGCACAGCGCCCCGGTCAGCCGGTCGAAAGCCTCGGCCCCGGCGGCCTCGTCGATCACCCCGCTGGCGATGTCCCAGGAGAGCACCAGGGCTCCGTCGTGGTTCTCCTGGGCACACTGCTCAAGATGGACGCCCGGGGTGTGGGTCAGGGTAGCCCCGTCATCGACTCGCGCGGGCCAGCTGCGCGGATCGTCCTCGGCGTCGGCGCCCGGCAGGCTCCCGAGCATGCTCGTGAAGACGACCCGCACCGGATCGCCGTTGTGCGACCGCTCCTGGCGGCTCCACTCCCGGTGCGCCCGGACTCCGCTCACCGCGTCGTGTTCCAAATCGCGCCATAGCTGGCGCTGAACGGCTCGGAGGTACTCGCCGAACGATCCCCCGGCGGGCGGGGCGAGGAAGACGGCGGTCGAGATGAAAGGCCCGACGAGACGGGCGACGTCGGGATGCACGGGCTTGCGGTTGTAGGTGGTGAGGACGATCGGGCGCTCCGCGTCGCCGATCACCGCGGCGAAGAGGGCGAGCAGCATCGCGGAGGGCGTGGCCCGGCTCTGGCGGGCAAGCCGCTGGACGGCCGCCCACTGCGGTGGTGGAAGAGTGAAAGACAGCCTGCGGCGTTCCCGGCTCTGCCCTGCGGGGTCCGCGGTAAACGGTGCCGGACGGTCGAGGTCGGCCCCGGCCAGCTTGTCGCGCCAGTACCGCAGGGCCCGGTCTGTCTCAGCCGCGGACGGCGTCGCTCTCGCAACGTAGTCCCGGAAGGTCAGTTGCGGCGGCTCGGGTTCGACTCCGTGGCGGTAAAGCGTGTACCACTGGGCCAGCAACAGGGACACACTCGGCCCGTCAGCCACCATCTCGTCCACGGTGAGGTGAACCCGCGCCCGGTCGCTGCCGAGCAGCACCGCTTTGATCGCGAACAGCGGCCAGGTGCTCGGGTCGAAGTTTTCGGCCTCGACGGTTTTCCTCAGCTCCCGGAGCTGCGCGGCCTGTTCGGCCTCGGAAACGTCGGAGAGGTCCGATACGGGAATCCGGTAACGGGGCACCTCGTCCCGAATCTCTTGCGTTCCGTCGGAACGCACTGTCGCACGAAGCATCTCGGTGCGATAGACCAGACGGTTCCAGGAGTCCTCCAGTCGGGCCACGTCGAGGCCGTCGGTTTCGAACTCCAGGTGCACCTGCGCCCCGGTCCCCGATCCGAGGACGCGGCCGACGTAGAAGGACTCCTGAATCTCCGTCAACGGAAAGGACGGTTGGCTCTCCATCGGTCCTTCTCCCTACTGTCTTCCGTTGTGGGACGCGATTTGCCGGGCGATCTGGGACACCGTCTGATCCGCCAGCTCCTCCAGCGGGATCGAGAGCCCGAACAGTTCGTCGATCTCAAAGCGCAGGTTCATCAGGTTCACGGAATCGACTCCCAACTCGGGCAGAGCGCATTCGAGGTCGACCGCGCCCGTTCCTCCGGGGATCTTGGGTTCGGTGATTCGCCGCAGGGCGGTGAGGACGGCCTCATCGTCCTCGGCGGGCTCGGAGGACGGCTCGGAGGACGTTTGGGGCGCGACGGTGCCCGCCTCGGCTTCCGGCGCCCCTGCCTGCCTTGGCGCCTGCGGCTCGGTCCAGGGCACAGCCCCTGGGGCGGGGGCGGGCTCGGGGGCGGGCTGGGGCGCGGGCGCGGTGTGGGGAGCCGGGGCATGCGTCCCCTGGTCGGTGAACCACAGCGGCCTGCTGAGCAGCGCCGAGGGAGGAACCGCGACGATCGGCTGCGGCGGGGAGCCGCCCAGACGCTCCCACGGCACATCGAGGCCGTCGAGCCACAGGCGACCGATGGCGTGGAGCCGTCCGTTGCTCCACAGGCGTTCGAGCAGGTCCTCGGCTTCGAGGAGACCGGCGAGCGCGTGCCCGTTCGACCGGTCCCGCAGGTCGCTGACGGGAACATCGGGCGACGTGAGCCGTTCGGCTATCTCGGCGGTGTTTCGCACGACCGCCGCCAGACGACAGCTCCCGGCGGCCCGCCCCTCTCGCAGCGTGCGCGCGAGAGCCGCCAGATCCACCTCTTCCTCCGCTGCGAGAACCTTCCGCGACCACTCGGCGATCCGCTCCGCGGTCGCCGTGACATGCTGCGGCGTCGGCCCGGAAAGGACGAGGAGCTGCGGGCCGTCGTCACCGGTGGCGACGGTGCGCCGCTCGCGATACTCTTCGACGACCACATGGGCGTTGACACCACCCGCGCCGAACGAGCTGATGCCGGCCCGACGCGGCATCCGGGTTGTCTGGTCCTCCCGCAACGGAGGCAGCCACTCCCCCTGTTCGTGTTGGAGCTCGAAGCGTGTCGCATCCAGCCTGAGGTTCGGGTTAACCGTGTCGGCGTGCAGCGTCGGGGCTAAGATCCCATGCCGCATCTGCAACAACACCTTGGTCAACGCCGCCAGCCCGGCCACCGACTCGCCGTGTCCGATCGCGGATTTCACCGAGCCCAGCGAGCAGGGGGGCGCTCCGGGGCGACCGTAGGTCTGCTCCAGGGCCGCCACTTCCACCGGGTCTCCCAGCTCTGTGCCAGTACCGTGGGCTTCCACCGCGGTCACGGTCGACGGGTCGACCTGGGCGCGCTCCAGCGCCCTCCTGACCACACGAGCCTGGGCGTCGGGGCTGGGAGCGGTGTATCCGTTGGTCCGGCCGCCGTGCGCCACCGCGCTTCCGAGAACCACCCCATGGATCTGGTCGCCATGGGCGACGGCGTCCTCCAGAGGTTTGACGAGCACCGCTCCGACGCCCTCGCCCGGGCCGAAGCCCGCTCCGCCCGCGCCGAAGCTGCGGCAGCGGCCGTCCTCGGCGAGGAAGCCGGACTGGCGCAGCATGCGCAACCGCGACGGGTGGAGGTAGAGGTTGACGCCCCCGACAAGGGCGGCGGCGCATTCGCCGCGCTGGATGCTCTCGCAGGCCATATGGAGGGCGACAAGTGAGGACGAACAGGCGGTGTCCACCGGCTGACTCGGACCACGCAGGTCAAGCAGGTAGGAAAGGCGGTTGGCGAGACTCCAGTAGTGGCCGGTGGGCATGGTCCGATGCCCGTGCGCCCAACGCTCGGCGCCCAGCAGTTGATAGTCGCTAGACGTCACCCCGACGAAGACGCCGACACTGCGCGGTGTGCCGTCCGCTGCCTCCAGACGGTCGAGACGGCCACCCGCATGGCCGGCGTCCTCCAGTGCTTCCCAGGCGACCTCGAGGAACAGCCGTTCCTGAGGGTCGGCGAGCGCGGACTCGTACTCGGCGAGGCCGAAGAACTCCGGATCGAACCGGTCGATGCCGCGCAGGAAGTGTCCCTTGGCCCGCACGTCGTCGGCTCCGGCCCAACGGTCGGTCGGCAGATCCGCGACGGTGTCCCGTCCAGCGCGGAGATTGCTCCAAAACGTGGCCGTATCCGGAGCGTCCGGGTAGCGCCCCGCAAGGCCGACGATCGCATACCCCCGCTCTCGGCCCAGCGGCCTGGGCACAGCCGCACCGGAGGGCACAGCCGCCGCCGGAGGATCAGCGTCGAGAGCGGAGAAGTGGCCGGCCAGTTCCGCCAAATCGCGGGCTCCGTACACGTGCTCGGGTCCGACGGGGCCGACGGTTCGGTTGAGCTCGCCGACGATGGTGCGGATCATCAGCGAATCCAGGCCAAGCGACTCGATCGTGGTACTGGGCGCCAGACTCCCCGGTGGACGGCCCAGCGCCTCGGCGAACGCGTCCACCACCCTGTCTCTTAGCTCCTGGGCGGCCTCCGGGGCCACGGGCGCCACCTCGGGGTGGGGCGCGTCGCCACCGCTGTGCATCGCCCCGTCGCTCTCGTCGCCTGTCCCGACGAGCCCCTGTTCGTGCAAGTGACGGAACCAGGAGTCGCTGTCGCCGTGGAAGACCGACACGACCGGACCGAGCCGGTGTTCGTCAGCCCGCAGCAGCCGTTCGAGCGCGGCCAGTCCGAGCGGGACGGGCAGGGGCTCCATGCCGGTCTGCTTGCGCAGGAAGGCGCGCACCGGCTCTGGCACCGACATGCCGTCCCCGTCCCACAACGGCCAGTCCACCGAGAGCGTGCGTCCGGACCTAAGGCCGTGGCGGACCAGGCGGGCGCGGTCATGGGCGAAGCCGTCGAGGTAGCCGTTGCCGAAAGCGTAGTCCGCCTGTCCAATGTTGCCGGTCACCGCTGCGACGGAGGAGAACAGCACGAACATGTCCAACGGCAGGTCGCGGGTGGCCAGGTCCAGCGCCCTGACGCCGTCGACTTTGGGCCGGAGCACCGCTTCCAGGTCCTGCGGGGCCTTGCGGGTCAGGAAAGCGTCACGGACCAGACCCGCCGCGTGCAGTACGCCGTGCAGCTCGCCCTCCGTGGCGAGGATGTCGCCGACCAGTTCGACGACGGCGTCGGGATCGGCGGTGTCGGCGGCCACGTAGCGGACCGCTCCCGCGCGAAGCGGCGGACGCGCCTCGGGCGCCAGCTCCTCCCACGGGGTCCTGCCGCAGACGACGACCCGAGCCGAATACCGGTCCACGAGATGCGCCGTCAAAGCCCGGCCGATCCCTCCCGCGCCCCCGGTCACGAGGTAGACACCGCCGACGCGAAACGCCTCCGGGCGCGTGTCCGCCGTGTGAAGGCTCTGCCACGCCATCACCTCGCGTGTGCCCGCACGCCGGTCGACGCACATCTCGGTCAGCGTGCCCGGGGCCGCGAGTTCGGCTTGGACCACGGGCGCGGCGGCCGCGCCCGTGTCGTCGACGAGCACGGCGCGACCGGACACGCGGGGATTCTCCCCGCAGACCGACCGGAGGAAGGCCGCCGCGGCGGGAGCGAGCGCGGGGTCGGCCGTCAGCACCAAGAGCGTGAGCGGCCGGTCGCGGGTCCCAGACGACAGCACCCCACGAACCACCTCGAAGGCCTCGACGAGCGCAGCGCTCTCAGCGTGGTCGAGCCTGAGCACCACCGCTGCGGGCTGCGTGTCGAGCGAGGACGTCGAGTGTGCCCCGGGGAGGGCCGCGACGAGGTCGCCGCGTGGGTCGTGAACGGCCACCGCCCCCGCCGCGGCTTCCGCCGCCGGCTCCGGTCGGTGCGTCCACACCGGCTGTAGCAGGGTGAGCTCGGCTACCCGAGGGTCTTCCTGGCGGGGCAGGGGCACCGGTTCGGTTCCGGCACGGCTCTGCCCCCGGCCCCCGGGCTCTTCCGGCGCGACCGCGTATCGGTCATCGGCGAACGAGGAGCCGGGAAGGGCGAGTCGGCGGTGGGTGGCCGGCGGGTACACCTCGGCCCAGTCGACATCCTCGCCCGCCAGGTAACGCTGAGCCAGTTCGGCCAGATGGGCCGGAGCGGGCGACACCTGCCGCCCCTCCAAAGCCGCCAGCAGCTCGGCGCGGTCACGGACCACCAGGGCCTCCCGGTGAGAATGGTGCGTCCGGGCGACGGCGAGAGTATGCGCGACGTCGCAGAGCGCCGCAGCCGCACCGGGGCCGGCAAGCCAGCGCCGTAGCGCCCGCTTGGCGGCAGCAAGCCCCTCGGGGTGGCGCGCGGACAGCACCACCACCGCAGGTTCGTCCGAGACGGCGCGCGCCGGCGGCTCCGGCGGCTGCTCGACGACGACGTGAGCGTTCGTCCCGCTGAACCCGAAGGAACTCACGGCGGCCCGCTTGGGTCGCGGGGGCTCCCGCAGCGTCATGCGTCGGTCGGCAACCGTGAACGGCCCCTCGGAGAGGGGAAGCCGGGGGTTCACACGCTCCTGGTGCAAAGTCGGGGGTACCTCCCCGCTGTTCACCACACCCATCGCCTTGACCAGGCCGGCCAGGCCGGCTGCTGCGGAGGTGTGCCCGATGTTGCTTTTCACCGAGCCGATCGGGACGCTGCCGGCGGGCGCCCCCGACCCTCGGAACGCCTCGTTGAGCGCGCCCACCTCGATCGGATCGCCAAGGGGAGTCCCGGTCCCGTGGCACTCGACGTAGTCGATCGTGGCCGGATCGACGCCGAACCGCTCATACGTCTGCCTGATCAGCGCGGCCTGGGACGCGCCGCTGGGTGCGGTGATGCCGTTGGTCTGCCCGTCGGAGTTGGTCCCGCTGGCCCGGATCACCGCGCGCACGGGATCACCGTCGGCCAACGCGCGCGAAAGGTGTTTGAGTACGACCACGGCGCAGCCCTCGCCGGGGACGATGCCGTCGGCCCCCGCGTCGAACGCCCGCTCGCTTCCGCTCGGCGACAGCATCCCCGCGCCGCTCATATAGACGTAGGGGAGCTCGGTGAAGTAGAGAGTGACGCCTCCCACCACCATCATGTCGGCCTCGTCGAGCCACAGCGACTGACACGCCATGTGAAGCGCGGTCAGGGAGGAGGAGCACGCCGTGTCGACCGTCGCCGTGGGGCCGCGTAGGTCCAGCCGGTACGCCAACCGCGCGGTGACCATCGAGTTCGAGTTTCCCTGCATCACCTGGGGAAGCCGGGAGTGCGGACTGCTGCGCTCGATCCGGTTCACATAGTCGTTGAGCATCACCCCGGCGTACACGCCGCAACGACTGCCGGCGAGTTCCGCGGGAAGCTGTCCGGCGTTCTCCAGCGCGCGCCACGCCTCCTGGAGGAACAGTCGAGCCTGCGGATCTGTCAGCTCGGCCTCTCGCGGAGTCATCCCGAAGAACTCGGCGTCGAACGCTGTCGCGTCGGCGATGAAAGCGCCCCACTTGGAGCTGGTGGTACCGACGGCGCCGGGGTCGGCGTCGTGGTACCGCTCGATCGGCCATCGGTCAGCGGGCACCTGGGTGACCGAGTCGGTGCCCTCCAGCAGGTGGTCCCAGAACTGGTCCGCGTCCTCAGAGCCGGGAAAGCGCGCGCTGAGCCCGATGACCGCGATCGGCTCTCGGGCTGGGGCACCGGTTTGGGGTTCCTGCGAACCGGTCGCGGCTCGGTCGAGTCCACGCAGCCGGACGGACGCCTCGCCTAGGTCGAGCTCCCCGTTGCTGAGCCGGGTCAAGATGTCTCGTGCGTCCATGTTTCCTCGTGTCATCGCGCACCGCCGTAGGAGGTGCTGATCCGCTCGTGTACTTCGGGCAGGTGGAAGGAGACCCGGTGCATCTCGGTCTCCCGAGCGATCGCGGACTCGGTCCGCTCCGCCAGCGGTGCCGCCGTCTCCTTCTTGAGCAGCTCAAGCGAGCCGCGTGGGGCTTGGGCGACGGTCGAGGCCAACTCCCGTGCGGTGCGGGGAACCTCGGAATGGGCGACGATGCTCGGTGGCGCCCCGCGCCGGCGCAGCTCGGCACCCCGATAATTGCGACCGGTGTAGAGCATCTCCTGGCCCAGGAGCGCACCGAGTTTGGCGGGGAGCACGTGGGTGGCGCCCATCCCCGGAGTGAAGCCGTAACGCATGAAATTGGCGGTGTAGATCGACCTCTCCGACAGCACGAGGAGGTCGGCGTACAGGGCCATCACGAGTCCGCCGCCGATCGCGTGCCCCTGCACGGCTGCCACCACCGGCAGCGGGCAGCGCAGGAAGATCCGGAAGAAGTCGTCCTCGTCGAAGCTGCCTCGCCCCTTCGCGAAGTCCAGCAGTTCGGCCTGCCTGCCGCCCGCGCAGAAAAGTTCCGGCAGTCCCTCGACGAGCACCACCCTCGTGCGGGGTTCGGCGGCCGCGGCCTCCACGGCCGCGACCAGCCCGCCCGACAGTTCCGGGCTGAAGGTGTTGCGTCCCACCGTGTCCGCCATCGTGACGACAGCGGTCGGCCCTTCCCAAGACAGATCGACGACGGTTTCGGTCATGGCAGCCCCCCGAGTGCCCGCTTGAGATCGGCCATGTTCCGCTGCACGTCCGGCTGGGCGAGACGGTCCAGAAACGCCCGGCTGACCACTGCCCCCAGCTCGGCGGGGCGTGGAAAGACCGTCGAGCGATAGGACTTCACCGCCGCGACGGTGTCGCGGTCGACTCTGCGCAACTTGACTAGCAGGGGCCGCACCAGCTCCTCTGCCGTCGGCGCGGTCTGGTCGGCAAGCCCCGTCTCCACCGCTGCCTGCGCGTCGAACTCCTCGGCCGTCAACGTGGCGGTGAAAGCACGTTGCTCTCCGACACGCCGCGCGACGAAGGGCAGGGCCATCGCGGGCACGAGCCCGAAGAGGGCCTCTGTGAGCCGAAATGTCGCGCTCCGCCCCGCCAGCACCATGTCGCACGCGGCGGCCAGCCCCACGCCCCCCGCCGTCGCGGCGCCGTCCACGGCGGCGACGGTGACGAGTTCGGTCGTCGCGAGCCGCTCCAGCAGCCTCCAATAGGGCAGTTCCCCCTCCCCGGCGTCGAGGTGCGAGGTGTCCAGGTCCATTCCGGCGCAGAAGTCCTCGCCCGTCGCCGAGAGCACCACGACCCGACAGTCCGCGCGAGCTTCGGCCTCGGTCAGCGCCGCGGACAGCTCGTCGAGGAACGCCTCGTCGATCGTGTTGCGCCGTTCGGGGCGCTCCAGGGTGACACGGACGTGCCCTGGGCCGGGTCGTACACGTATCACCCGTTCTCACCGCCAAGCCACACGTATTCGCGGTGATAGTCGCGGATCTCCGCTAGCGCCAGCCGTGGTCGCCGCGACAGTTGCGCCGTCACGATGTGCGAGAAGCGGTGCAGGTCGACCGTGAAATCGGGAGCACCGAACTTCAGCTCGGCGGTAGCGGCCAGTATCTCGTCGTACTCTTCGACCGAGAGCCTGTAGCGCTGGGCCAGCGCCGCACCGATCCCCATCCCGTGCACCGCGCGCTGTGAGTCCGGGGAGACCACCACGCTGTAGAACTCCGAAGAGCAGCCCGAGCCATAGGAGAAGACCCCGATCCGCGATTCCCGGTCGATGACGGCGTTGTCGATGGCTCCGGCGAGGGAGAGAAACACCGTGCCCGCGTAGATGTTGCCGACTTCGCGGGGGTAAGTGATCGCGGGCCCCAGCCGGCGGACAAAGTCGGCTTCGAGCTCCTCCGGGGACATACTCTTCAGGCGGCGCAGAACAGTGCGGTGGGCGCCCTTGACCATGCCCGGAAAAGGAGTGTGCATCGCCAACAGGTCGAAGGAGTCGACGATGTCGGCGCCCTCCACCTTGCTCGCGTAGTCGGTGAACGCGCCCCGAAAGCAGTCGATATAGGTCAGCAGGGAGAGGTCGACATCTCCAGCCTCGGTCTCGGGCGTGGGCCGACAGGTGTCCATCGTCTCGAAGCTGTGAAAACCGTTGGCGCCGTAGTCGAAGGCAGCGACGGTGGGCCGGTCGCTGATCAGCATCGCCGCCGCGCCCGCTCCCTGGCTCGGTTCCACGTAGGTGTTGGGAACGGGGCGGGCCACGTCGCTGGAGATCACCAGCGCCTTCGCACCGTCGAACGGGCTCGCCGCGACGACGGCCGCCGCCATCTGCATCGCGGCTGTTCCGGCGTAACATGCCTGCTTAGTCTCGAACAGCCGGCACGCACGCCCCAGGCCGAGGAGGTCGTGGACGTAGGTAGCCAGCGATTTGCCGAAGTCCACCCCGGACTCGGTGCCTACGACGAGCAGCTCGATCGAGGCCCGCTCCGCTTCGCTGAGGGCGTCCACGATGGGCTTGGCCGCGTTGACTGCGAACGAAACCGCGTCCTCGCAGTGCAGAGCCACGCTCTTACGGCTCATCATCAGGTTGTCCAACCTGGCGCCGTCGAGATCCCGTGCCTGGAACAGCTCCGGGACATCCACATAGGTCTCGCCGCAGTAGGCGTTGATGGCCTCGATTCCTACCTGCTTCATCTGGGTTCCTTGGGGGTTAGGCGGCCCGTATGAGGACCGAAGCGTTGATTCCACCGAACGCGAAGCTGGACGACAACGCGGTACGGATGCGGTGCTCCACTGCCGTACGACCGACGAGTCCGAGCCGATCGTCGATCGGGCTGTCAAGGTTGGGGTTGGGGTGGCAGGCTCCGGCGCGCATCTGGGCCATGGTTGCGACGATCTCCACCGCCCCAGCGGCCGAAAGGCAGTGGCCCACCAGCGGTTTTGTCGAATTGACCGGTGGAGTCGCGGTGCCGAAGACGGTTCGCAGCGACTGGGCCTCGATCTCGTCGCCCAGCACCGATCCGGTCGCGTGCGCGTTGATGTAGTCCACCTCCTCCGGTGCACAGCCGGCATCGGCGAGCGCGGCGCGGATGGCGGCGACCTGTCCCGTGCTGGAGGGCTCGGTACCGCGTTTGGCGTCGAGGCGCTGTCCGCACCCGAGGACCTCGGCCAGTACGGGAGCGTCGCGACCGCGCGCCGTATCGGCGCGCTCCATCACCAGCGCCGCCGCGGCCTGGCCGTAGACGAAGCCGGAGCGGTCGGCGTCGAAGGGCCGGCAGACCTCGTGCGGAGCCCGGGAACCATCGCCGGAGGACATCGCACCGGCACGCCGGAACGCCTCTCGCTCGGTATCGGACAGCTCTGCCATGGGTGCGACCACAAGACAGTGGTCCACCCAGCCCGACGCCAGCATTCGGGCTGCCTGGATAACAGCGAGGGAGCCGCTGGCAGAGCCGCCGCCGACCGTCCATCCCTCCGCGCAGGCGCCGGTGACCTCGCTGACCGTGCCCACAGTGTCGATATCCAGGTGGGTCAGCGCGTAGGAGGCACGGAGCGCACCGGGTCTGCGCTGGAATCCGCGTACCGTGCGAGCCTGGTGGTCAAGCGCAAGGTTGCTGCCGGCGACGAGAACGCCGGTGCGGGGGCCTGCGGTCAGTCCGGCGGCTCTCAGCGCCTGAACGGCGACGCAGGCGGCGGTCTGCGCGGGCGGGGCGGCCCGCCCCGCGGTGGCGCGCAGTCCCGTGGCCCCGGCGGGGTCGTCCGCCAGGTTGCGGGCGCACCATCCGTCGAGAGTGAACCCGTGGAGCCAGGCGGCGGGCGTTTTCTCCTCGGCCAGGCACACCCCGCTGCGCCCCTGGAGCAGGGCCTCGGTGAAACCGTCCAGCTCCTCGGCGAGGGGACTCAGGACGGAGGCTGAGGTGACCAGGACACGCTCGTGGTCAGGTCGCCGGCGCGCACCATCTCTCGGCCTCACAGGTGCTCCCGGAGCACGTCCACGAGCGAACGGATGTCGTGTACTCCCGCGAGGTGGTCGCTGGGTATGGCGATCCCCAGTTCGTCCTGCACCCCTATGACCACATCCATCCGGTCGATCGAGTTGGCCCCCAACTCCCGCATGCTCTGGTCGATGCGGATCGCGTCGGTCTCGACGAGGGGAAGGACATCGCCGATGTGGCGGCGCACCGTCTCGAAGATCTCGTCATCGGTCACGTTCCCACTCCTTTGCTGAGAGCGCCTGGAGCATGCCGAGGGCCTGGTCGACCGTCAGCTTGTTGTCACGCACCGCCGCGAGAACCGTGTCCGTGTCGGAGGGCGGAGCAGATTCCGCGTCGGAGGAAGCAGACGGGGTGAGGAGCTCACCGACATGTCGTGACAGTGCGCGGAGGTTTGGATGGTCGTAGAGGACGTCGGCCTTCAGCTCAAGGCCGTAGGTGCTGTTGATGAACCTCGTGAACTCCACGCCGAGCACCGAGTCGAGCCCGAGTTCGCTGAACGGTTGGTCTTCACCGAGATCGGCTTCGGAGCTGTAGAGCACGTCGGCGAGCCGCGCCCGCAGCACGTCGAAAACCTCCGAGGTGCGCTGCCCCGAGGTCGGCGCAGCCGGTGCCGACGCCTCTTGGAGGGGTGCAGCCGGGGCGGAGGGTGGGGCCGCCGTCTGCTCCCCCTCGTGCAGGAGGCCGGCGACATGACCGGCCAGGGCCGAAGGCGTCGGATGGTCGTAGAGCACGGTCGCCTTGATCGAGACGCCGAAGCGCTCGTTGACCAAGGAGACGAACTCGACGCCCAGAATCGAGTCCACCCCCAAGTCCTGGAACGTCAAACGAGGATCGAGCTCCTCCGGCGCGAGGTAGAGCACCGAGGCGAGCAACTCCGAGAGTTCGCGTTCGAGGTGTGGGGGCAAAGGCGGCGATTGCGAAGCTTCCTCGGCCGGAGCCGGCTCCGCGGCCGCAGGCCCTGCGGGGGGTACCGCACCGGACACGGGCGGCCGCGACGGCGTGGGCGGGTCTTGCTCCGCGCTCGTCTCGGGCGGCGCGAGGGAACGGAGGGCGATCTTGCGGTCCCGGGACACGGTTTCTCCCTTCGGAGGATCGCTGGTTTCACGGTGGTCCTGGACAGCGACCTCCGGCGTGGGGTCTTGGCTGTGTGCGGCCCTGCCGAAATCGCGCAGATGGGTACGTGCCGGCGGGTCGCTCACCCCACCGCTCCTGTTCAGGTGTTCGATCTGTAGGTCGTACCAGCACCGAACCCGCTCGAACGGATATGTGGGGAGGGGGATTCGGCGTCCTCGGCCGGCGGCCCCACACGCGGCCACCTTGTCGACGGCTCCACCGGCCTCCCAGTCGGCCGTCTCGGCCGTGCCGGCGGGGGCCGCTCCGTGGGCGACCTTCGACAGCCCCTCAAGCAACTCGTCGAGGTCCCCGGCCGGGACGGCGCGGCGCCGGGCGAGCTCCGCCCGGCCCACAGCGAAGGTGTAGGCGATGTCGTCGAGTTCGGGCCGCGTCTCAGCCACGTGATCGTGCAGGGCCTGGGCATAAGCGGCGAGGGCGCTGTCGGTCCGAGCCGACAGGAACACCACCACCGGGCCTGCGCTCGCGCCGGATCGGGGGGCGCGCTCGGGCGCCTGCTCGACCACGAGGTGGGCGTTCGCGCCGCCGGCCCCGAACGAACTGATCCCTGCCCGTAGGGGCTCGCCGCTTCGCGACCGCCAGGGGGCGACCCGCTGCTGCACCACGAAGGGTGTCGCGTCGAAGTCGATCTCCGGGTTCGGCGGGGTGGCGTGAATCGAGGGGACCAGGGTCGCGTGCTGCATCTGCAACAGGACCTTGTGAAGCGCCACCACGCCGGCGGCCGACTCCAGATGCCCAAGATTCGACTTCACCGAGCCGATCGGTACGCTTCCGGCACGTGTCACCTCGTCGCGCGCGAAGGCCGAGGTGAGACCGCGGACCTCGATGGGGTCGCCCAGGGCGGTCCCGGTGCCGTGGGCCTCGATGTAGTCGAGCTCCCCGGCCGTGAGGGAGGCATCGCGCAGCGCCTTGGTGATCAGGTCCGCTTGGGCCTTCGGGTTGGGAACCGTGTATCCGCTGGTGCGCCCGCCGTGGTTGACTGCGCTTCCGCGGATGACGCCGTGAATGTGATCGCCGGCTGCGATCGCCTCGGTCAGCGGCTTGAGAAGGACCGACCCGACGCCCTCGCCGGGAACATAACCGTCGCCGCCGGCGCCGAAGCTTCGGCACCGGCCGTCGCTGGAGGCGAAACGCCCCTGACCGAGCATGAAGTACTTGTTGGGGTGGATGAGGACGTTGACACCACCGGCGACTGCGACCCGGCAGCTGCCGGCCCGCAGTGACTCGCACGCGAGCTGGATCGCGGTGAGCGCAGACGAGCAGGCGGTGTCGACGGCGACGCTGGGGCCCTGGAAGTCAAAGAAGTACGACACCCTGTTGGCGATCGACCAGTACGAACTGTTCGCCAGGATCGGATTCCCGCGCAGCCGCTCTTCTGCCTCGTGCAACTGGTACTCGCCGTACATGGCACCGACGAACACCCCCACGTCACGCTGGTGGAGCGGATCATCGAGGCCGGTGAGGTCATCTGGCCGGTAACCGGCGTCCTCCAGCGTGGCCCAGCAGTTCTCCAGGAACAGCCGCGCTTGGGGGTCGGTGATACTGGCCTCACGCGGCGAGAGGTTGAACAGGGGCGCGTCGAAGTCCGTCACGCCGTCGAGGAACGAACCCCACTTGGTGTACGTGCGGTCGCTGCGCTCGCGGTCGGGGTCGTAGAGCGCGTCGGCGTCCCACCGTTCGCTGGGGACTTCCGTGACGCAGTCTGTGCCCTCGAGCAGCATTCGCCAGAACTCGTCGAGATCCTCACCCTGGGGATAGCGACCGGCCATACCTATGATCGCGATCGCCCCGGCGTCCTGTCCTCGGGCCGGGTGCGACTCCGCCGGGGAGGCGGACACCTCCGGGGGAGGTGGGGGCGTATCCACCGAGACCGGGGCCTCGAGAGCGGCGCTTTGCTCAGCGTGCTCGCTAAGAAGATGATCGGCCAGCTCCCCGACGGTTTGGAACTCGAACAGCAGCGTCTTGGCCAACGGGCCGAAATTGCGTTCCAGCAGCTCCACCGTGCGGACCACGAGCAACGAGTCGAGGCCGAGCTCCTCGAAGGTGCGTTCGGGAACGATCTGATCGAGGGGGATCTTCGCCGCTTCAGCCACCGCCGCGGCGATGTGGCCCACGACCGCGTCACGGTCTGCGCCGCTCCGTCCAGCCGTGGGTTCCTGCCGCGCGACGGGGGACTCGGGCTCGTCGGTCCGCAGTTGGGGAAACGAGGCGGTGAGCCGCTCCCGGTCCCCGGCGAGAACGACCGGATCGACCGGAACATCCTCGCCGGAGAGCAACGCCTCCAACGTCATCAGGCCGTCGCCGGTGGTAAGAGGGGCCATACCGACACGGCCGAGCATCTCCTCGGCCGTGTCCCCGCCCATTCCGCCGTCGCTCCAGTAGGGCCAGGCGATCGAGAGCGTGCGGCCGGATCGTCGTCGTGACCGCTGGTGAGCGAACGTGTCCATAGCCGCGTTGGCGAAGGCGTAGTCCGCCTGGCCCAGGCTGCCGAGGGGCGCCGACACTGAGGAGAACATGACGAAGTGGTCCAGTTCCCAGTGAGCGGTCGCCTCGTCCAGAGCCATGGCCCCCAGGAGCTTGGGGGCCACTACCTCCCAGGCCGTCTCCGGGGTCTTGTTGGCGACGAACGAATCCCGCAGCACGCCGGCGCAGTGAAACACCCCCTGGACGGGCTCGATGCCCGCGGCGAAGGAACCGACCGCCTCGGAGTCGGTGCAGTCGAGCCTGTGGTACTCGACGGTGCCCCCGGCGGCCGACAGGCGCTCCAGAACCGCACCACGCTCACCTTGGTCTTGCGAGCGCCCGGTCAGCACGACATGGGCGCCATAGCGGTCGAGCAGGTGCGCGGCCAGCGCCTCAGCGAGGTGGCCCATCCCGTTGATCCAGTAACGCCCCCCGACGGTAAACGGCCGGCCCCCCGCTCGGGGGCGGATTCGAAGGGGCGACAAGACCGTGGTTCGCCCGTTCTTGAGCACGTCGCCGCCGCCGGCGGCGGTGGCGAGCGCGCCGGCCACGGTCGTCGCCATGTCCTGTTGTGGCGCCACTTCAACCGCGGTGACGAAAACCCGCGGGTTCTCAGCGGCAAGGCTGCGGCCCACCGCCGCGATCCCCGGCCCTGCGGCCGCCCCCTTCGGGTACGGGATCACGATCCGCCCGCCGCGTCGGGACAGCGTGCGCACCAGATCCCGCAACATTCGGAACACGGCGACGACTTGGGCTCTGAGGTCGGGTTCCTCCGGAAGCGGCCAGACCACGACGGGCGCCCGCCGGTCCCCGTGCGGCAGTTCGGAAACGTCTCGCACCACAGTGGACACGCCGAGAGCATCGCGGCAGGCGGCGGCCTGGGCGTCCGTCCCGTACAGCACCACCGGAGCAGTCACCTCGGCCTCCGCCGGCGCCAGCGCCTCGGTCGTGGGCCTGTAGAGATGCACACCTTCGGGCACGGTTGCGGAGGCTCGGCTGACGGGACGCAGCGCGAGGCCGTTCAACCGGAGGACGACCGCTCCCCCGTCCCCCTGCACGGTCAGATCGAACACGCGAACGCGCCGACCGCCGCCACGCGAACTCACCGGCCGCACATGCACATGGGCGCGGGAGGGCACGTCGTCGAGCACATCGATGCGGCCGACGCCGAAGGGAACGAAGGTCTCGCCGTCGAGGTCGTCCTCGGTCAGGCACCCCAGCACCGCCTGGAGGACCCCGTCCAGGAGGAAGGGCGAGACACGGTGGTCCCCGGCGTCCGCGGCGACGACGGTGGCAACCGCGCCGTCGGCGCCGCGGGAGAGCCGTTCCAGTACCCGGAAAGCAGGACCGTACTCGACGCCGCCGGCCGCGAACCGTCGGTAAAGGTCCTCGACCGGCATCGACCGGGCCTGATCGTCGGGCTCGAAGGTCGGCACGGAAACCGGCTCGCCGGTCACTACCGTCGCCTCCATGTGCGCGACCGACTCCGCTCCCTGTTGGGACCGTACACGCACGGTCGTGTCCTGCTTCTCCGAGACGACCTCGGCGAGCAGGCGCGTACGCGCCCGCACGCGCAACGGACGGTGGATGGTGACGTCGCGCAGCCCGGTGACCGGTGCGCCAAGCGCCTCCTGCGCGGCGGCCAGCGCCATGTCCACATAGGCCGCCGCGGGCAGTACCGGCTCCTGGTCCACCACGTGGTCGGCGACCAGCGGCTCCTCCGGCAGCAGGACACGCTCGAAACGCACCGCCTCGAGGGTCGAGACATTGCGGTCGAGCATCCCGGAAAGCCGCGGGGGGTCCTCTCCGCCGGCGCCGGGCCGCGGCCACCGCCGGCGGGCGAACGGATAACCGGGAAGCCGGACCCTTCGGGCTTGGGAAGCCGGCTCCGGCAGTTGACCACGGCCCTCGACCCACGAGCGGGCGATGGAGGCGGCGTCCTCTCCCCCCTGCGGCTTCGGCCCGTCATCCGCAGGGACCCGGTCGACGGTGCCGCGGACGAGGTCGCCGCCGTCGCGTAGCCGGGCGATGGCGGTGGCGACGTCGTCACAGACGACAGCGAGGCGTTCGCGCTCGTGCTCTCGGCCGAGCGTCAGGGTCGCGGCCACGTCGGCCAGCCGCACCTGCGGGGAGCGCTCCAGCGCGTCGGCGAGCCGGCCCGCCGTCTCCTCCAACGCCTCAACGCTACGGGCCGACAGCGCGACGATCTGAGGTCCGGCCGGCATCTGCGGGGCGGACTTCGGCTCGGGGGCCTGCTCAAGCACCACGTGTGCGTTCGTGCCGCCGATGCCGAACGAACTGACCGCGGCGCGGCGCGGTCCGCTGGTCACAGGCCAGTGGGCCGCGCCCTCACCGACCACGAGCCCGGAGCCGGCTCGTGAGAGTTGGCTGTTAGGGCTGCGGAAGTCGTGTTGAGCGGGCACCTGGCCGTGTTCCAGGCACAGGACGGCCCGGATCAGGCCCGCGACTCCCGCTGCGGTGTTGGTGTGGCCGACCGTGTTCTTGACCGAGCCCAGCAGGCAGGGCTCCGCCCGGCGGTCACCGCCGTAGACACGGGCCAACGCGGAGAACTCGACGGTGTCGCCCATATGCGTACCGGTGCCGTGGGCTTCGACGTAGCCCACCGTCGACGGGTCGACCTCTCCCAAGACCAGAGCTTCCCGCAGCACGGCCTCCTGACCCTCGGGGGAGGGCGCGTGGAAGTCCATCTTGCGTGCGCCGTCGTTGTTCACCGCACTTCCGCGGATCACCGCGCGGACGGGATCACCGTCGGCGACCGCGTCGGCGAGTCTGCGCAGCACCACCGCCCCCACGCCGTTGCCGAAGACCGTGCCGTCAGCGCTGTCGTCGAAGGGGCGGCAGCCGCCGGTCGGCGAGAGAATCATGTCGCGGCTCGCGGTGTATCCCGCCTGCGGGAAATGCAGCGAGGCACCACCGACGAGGGCCGCGTCGCACTCTTCGTCGAGCAGGCTCTCCACCGCGAGGTGGACGCCCACCAGGGAACTGGAGCAGGCCGTCTGGACCGTCATGCTCGGGCCGTCCAGACCGAGCTTGTAGGACAGACGTGTGGCCGCGAAATCCTTGTCCGTGGAAGAGAACCGGACCATCCCGGCCGCGTCGAGGTCGGTGATGGACAGCGGCGGCGAGGCCGGCTGCCCCACCGACGTGAACACTGCGGTGCGCAGGCCGGTCCCGCGCGGTGCGATGCAAGCGTCCTCCAGCGCGTGCCAGGACGTTTCGAGCAGGAGGCGCTGCTGGGGGTCGAGCCATTCCGCGTGTTGCGGGCTGTAGCCGAAGAACTCGGCGTCGAAGGCTTCGGCGTCGGCCAGCGCGCTGCCGGCGGGCACGAAGCCGGAGCGGTCAAGCGTGGCCCTGTCGTGGCCGAGCGCGAGCAGCTCCTCGGACGAGTAGCGTCGGACCGTGCTCTGCGCTCGTCCCATCAGCTCCCAGAGCTCTTCGGCGGAGCCGGCCGATCCGAACCTGCATGCCAGGCCGATGAGGGCCACGGCGTTAGGATCTTCCTCGCTGAGATCTGTGCTCATCTTGTCTCTCCGAGTCGAAGTGCGCGCCGCAGTTCGCGACGGGATCGGGGCCGGACGTGGGAGGGACGCGACGGAGCCGCCGTCCCCAGGCGTTTGTTGATCAGCTCGGCTTGGGCGGCCACGGTGGGGCGGGAGAAGAGGTCAGCGGCCTCCAGGGCGATGTCGGGGAATGTGGCGACCAGACGCGCGTAGAGCTGTCCCACGAGCAACGAGTTGCCGCCCTCTTCGAAGAACGAGCGGTCCCGCGGCGGGTCGCTCAGCCCGAGCACCTCCGCCCACGCGGAAGCGACGGTGTCTGCCACGTCCACTGCGGCGGCGCTGGCGACCGGGGAGGCCGGTGCCGGCGGCTCGCTGGCGAGTCGGGCCACCGCCTCCCGGTCGACCTTGCCGTTGGGAGTGAGCGGCAGCGTGTCCACCACGACCAGCCGGTCGGGTACCATCCATTCCGGCAACCGCCGCTCTGCGATCTCCCGGAGCGCGGCCAGAGTCAACGGCGCCCCACCGGCCTTGGGCCGCGCCACCGCCACAAGCCGAGCATCGGCGCCGTGCCCGGTCAGGACGATGACCACGCGCGCGATGTCGGGGTGGGAGCCCAGCACCGACTCGATCTCTCCCGGCTCGACACGGTGGCCGCGCACCTTGACCTGGTTGTCCCTGCGGCCGACGAACAGCAGGCGGCCCGCGTCGTCGTAGCGGACGAGATCACCGGTGCGGAAGTAACGGCCGCCGGCCTCCGGGCGGGTCGGATGGGGGCCGAAGCGCTGGGCGGTCAGCTCGGGGCTGCGCCAGTAGCCCTGCGCGACGGCGGGGCCGCCGATCCACAGTTCGCCTTCGTCGGTGACGACCAGATCCGTCGCTCCGATGGGGGAGCCCAGGTGGACGGGATCGTCCGCGGTAATCGCGGCGATCGTCGACCAGATGGTCGCCTCGGTCGGACCGTAGACGTTCCACAGCCGCCGGGTCTTGGGGATCAGCGTCGACGCGAGAGCGTCCGGAAGTGCCTCGCCGCCACACAGCGCGGTCAGGTCGGGCTTTCCCTGCCAGCCGCCGTCGACCAGGAGTTGCCAGCCCGCAGGGGTCGCCTGCATCGCGGTGATCTCCTCCCGCTGTAGCGTCCGTGCGAGCCTTCCGGCGTCGATGACGGTCGCACGGTCGGCGATGACCACGGTTCCGCCGCCGAGCAGCGGCAGAAAGATCTCCAGTACCGATATGTCGAAACAGACCGTCGTGACCGCGAGCAGCCGGTCTTGGTGTGTCCAGCCGATGACCCGGCTAATCGCGTCCAAGGTGTGAACCACGTTGCCGTGGGTCACCGCCACGCCCTTGGGTCTGCCGGTGCTGCCGGAGGTGAACATCAGATAGGCCAGGTCATGGGGGCGCACGACCGGCGCCGTGCCAGCCACGGGCGCCTCCGCCACCAGGTCCTCGACGCGCATCCGGGCGATGCCCTCGGGGATCGAGTCGGCGTGTTCGTCGGCCACCACCGCGATCGGGCAGCCCGCCTGCTCGAGGACCATGCGCCGCCGCTGCGGGGGGTAGGCCGCGTCCAGGGGCACATAGGGGCTGCCGGCGGCGAGTACGCCCAAGAGGACAGCGGGCATTCGCGCGTCGCGCTCGATCAGCACGGCCACGGGGTCGCCGGGGGGTACGGCCGCGCTCACGTTAGCGGCCACCCGCCGCACCAGTTCGTCGAGTTCGGCGTAGGTCAGCCGGCGCCGCCCGTCCGCGACCGCGACGGCGGCGGGACGCTCGGCGACCGTGTCGCGGACTCGCCCGACCAGCGTGCCCGCGGTGGGGTCGAGCAGCCCGTCGAGCGTGGCCGCGCCGCCCCTGCCCAGCTCCACAGCCATGCGACGCAGGTCGTCGACGAGCACGTCGACGTCCTGGCTGTCAAGCGCTGCGGGACGGTGGTTGGCCAAGACGTCGATGCCTTCACCGGTGGCGGTCACCTCCAGGCCGAGGTCGAAGTGCCCCTGCTGGCCGCGGCGGTACACGGTCTCGCCGAGAAGTCCGCCCTCGTGAGGCCGACGCCTCCAGTTCTGGAAGGCGAAGGTCACCGCCGGCACGGCGGCGTGGCGCTGGATACGCGGATACGGCAGGTCCGCGTGAGCGAGGGCACCGGAGGTCTCCTCCTGAAGTTCCGCGAGCCATTCCGCGACAGGCCGTTCTGGGGCCAGGCGGACACGCAGCAGCACCGAATTCACGAAGCACCCGACGGTTCCCTCGAACTTCTCGTGGGGGCGGCCGTAGGTGGGCACCGAGACCAGGAAGGAACGGTGTCCGGTGAACCTGGCCACGGCCAGCGAGAAGGCGGCGAGCATCACCACGAAGGGGGTCACGCCGGCGGCGGCGGCCGTGGCTTTGACCGACTCCGACAGCTCTCGCGGCAGTCGGTAGTCTCGGTGCGCGCCGTGGGGGTCGACGTTTTCTCCGTTCTCTGCGAACAGTGCCGCGGTCGAGGCGTCGGCCAGCCGGGCCGACCAGAACGACTCGCACCGGGCGATGCGCTCAGCGGGCACGGCATGTTCCCTGTCCAGGGCATCTGTGAAGCTCGCGGTCTCGGGCAGCGCCGCTCCCTCGTAGAGCGCTTCCAGGTCGTCTCGGATCAACTCCATGGAGCGGCCGTCGACGACGAGGTGATGCGTGACCAGCTGGAGCACCGGGCAGTCTCGCTCACGCAGCCACAGCACCGCACGTAGCGGGGGCTCCTCGGAGAGGTGGAACCGTCTCTCGGCCTCGGCACGCAGCCGCGGCTCCACCGCTTCGTCGATGCGACGCACCTCCAGCCGTGGCGCGACCGCGGCGGGGGCGAACCGCAGCTCGCCGTCGACCGCGGCGACGACGCTGCCCAGCACAGGGTGGCGGCTCACGAGATCGGTCACGGCGCGGGCGAGGGCCGCGGTGTCCACCTCCTGCGGCACCTCCCACGCCATAGTGATCATGTAGGGCGCGGCCGGGGCCGCGGCCTGATCCGCTCCCCAGATCCCCATCAGGCGCTCGGGGAGGACTCCCGGGGCCTGTGCTCGTGGTTTCTCGTCGGTGTGCTCGGCCGGCCCCGGCTCCCGCCCGTCCACGACAGCGCCGAACTCCTCGGCATGGTCGGCGTCGATCCGATCGGCCAGCTCCACGATGGTCGCGCTGTCAAGCAGCGTGCTCATCGGAAGCCGTCGCCCGGTCTCGGTCTCGAAAGCGCGGTTGAGCCGCATCAGCGCCAACGAGTCGACCCCTTGCTCCGCCAGGTCCTGCTCGGGGGCCAGCCGCTCGGCGGGCACCCCGAGGGCCTGGGCCACCATCTCCCGCAGCCACTCCACGGGACCGGGGCGGCCTTTGGTGTCGGGCGTCGGAGGCGCCGAGTCTGCCGGCTGGGCCTCCGCTACGTCCAGTGCCTCCTCCCACACCCGTCGATCGCCGTGGACGAGGGCGACGTAGGAACGGCGGTAGTCGGCACCCAGCCAGGGCCACAGTTCCGCAGCCGCCCGAGCGGCGGGCAACGGGGTCAGTCCAAGGGTTGTCGCCAGGTAGTCGAGCGATTCGGGGGCGGGGCTCATCCCCGCTTCGGCCAGGATCGGCATGGCCACCGACAGCGTGTGCCCCGAGCGCGCCCCACTGGCGACCTTGCCGGCGCGTACGGCCGCGAAACCGTCGAGGAAGCCGTTGGCGAAGGCGTAGTCGGACTGCCCCTGGTTGCCTGCCAATGCGGCGAGCGAGGAGACCAGGACGAAGAAGTCGAGTCGGTGGTGCGCAAACGCCGCGTCGACCGTCACGGCACCCCGGATCTTGGCGTCGCACACCGCCCGCACGCTGTCGTCGGTCTTTGCACGCAGAAACCCGTCGCGCAGGACCCCGGCGAGGTAGACGATCCCGCGCACCTCGGGCAGAGCGTGGGAAAGCTCGCGCACCTGGGCGTCGACCGTGGCGTCGCAGACGTGGTACTCGACCGTGGCATCGGGGGCGAGGGCGCGCAGCGCGTCGAGGGCCGCCGGATCGGGCGCGGACCTGCCGGTGAGCACCACCCTGGCGCGAGGCGCGCGGGCGAGGATGTCGGCCGCCACCGCGCGCCCGAACCCCCCGAGGCCGCCTATCAGCAGGTAGCAGCCCTCATCCACGAGAGGCGCTGCCGAGGCTGGAGCAGAGCCGTACGGCACGAGGGTGGCGACGCGACGCCGCGGCCCCCCGAGCCTCACCCAGGAAGGTGCGTGGAAATCCGCGTCGCCGGCGATCTCGTCGACCAAGGCGGCGGGGTGCGCCAGCCGTTCGCGGTCGACGGTCACCAGCCGGATCTGGAAACGCGCGGTCTCCCCCGAGATCGTGCGGACCAAGCCGTGCAAGCCGTGCAGCATCGGCGACGGATCGGTGCCCGCAGCGGTCACGACATGCACGCGCGTGCCGTCGAGTGCCCGATCGCGCATCAGCTCGCGCATCGTGGCGAAGACCGTGCCGACCGGGGGCGTGGTGTTCTCGGTCGGCTCCTGCGCCCAGAACGCGAGATCCTCGTCCACATCGGTGAAGTCGACGAGGACGTCTCTGGCTTCGGTGAGCGCGACGCCGGAGGCGGCCTGGGCCACAGGCCCCTCTCCCAGGACCGCGACGGGTCCGTGGGAGACGGTTCGCGAGGGTGCGCTCACCCATTCGAGGCCGTAGGCGGGAAGTGGCTGCGTGGCCTCAGTCCCCGTGGGAATGTGGACGGTGAAGCCGACCACCTCGGCCAAGACTGTGCCGTCCTCGCCGATGAGGGTCAGGTCGAACTCACGCTCGCCCACCTTGCGCACGTGGACATAGCCCTGGCCCGTCGCTGGACGGTAGAGGTTCAGGCGCTCGATGCACAGCGGCCGGTAACTGCGTCTGTGGTCGCGCAGGAGCAGGAAGGCCGCCGCCTGGCAGGCTCCGTCCAAGACCGCGGGGTGCAGCATCTGCCTACCGTCGGGGTCCTCGCCCTCCAAAAGCGCGAACCTTGCGACGATGCCGTCCTTGTACGGCCAGGCGGCGCGTACGGTCTGCAACGACGGCCCGTAGTCGAAACCCGCCGCCGCGAACGTCCGGTAGAACTCCGCCGTCTCGACGCGGTCGCTCTCCCGGGCCTCCAGATCAGCGACGTCGTATCGATCCGGCCGGCTGTCCTTGCGCGGTGAGACGGTCCCCTCCGCCGCGGTACGTCCGGAGGCGGTGACCCAGAACGCATCGCCTTCCTCGTTGAGCCGGACGTCGACCCGTCCCGTGCCGGCAATCGACTCTGGCCAGGTGAGACCGCTGATACTCACGTCGTAGGGTGACGTTCCAGCCGACAACAGGGTCTCGTAGACCAGCTCCGGGTGCAGCGCTCCCGGAAGCAGCGGCTCACCGTCGACCACATGGTCGGTGAGCAGTCGGGAGGAGGACAGGTCCAGGGAAGCGGTCCGCGAAGCCGGTACGCGGACCTCCTCGACCAGCGGCAAGCCGCTGCCTCTGGCGGGCTCGGGAAGCTCCGGTCGCGCGAAGGGGGTCGTCGGTAGGGCGACCCGCCGGCTGGGAGGGGGCGGCTGCCGGCCCTGGTCGCTGCTGTCGAGGCACGGGTGGGCTTCGCCGCGGGCCAGGGCCTGTAGGGCCTGTGCCAGCTCGTCTCGTGTCGCGCAGGTGATCGTGGCACGGTGGGGCCAAAGCTCCCTGCCCACGTGGAGGGTGTGGGCGAGATCGTCGAGGTTCTTTGGCACCTTCGCGATCCGTTGCCCCTCCATCGCGTTGAACAGCCGCTGCGCGGTCAGGGCCAGCCGTTCCGGGTCCGGAGCCGACAGCGGGATCGTGACCGTCCCGCCCGCGGACTTCTCCTCCTGGCGAGGCGGTTCTTCGATGACGACGTGCGCATTGGCGCCGCCGGCGCCGAACGAACTCACGGCAGCCCGACGCGGCGTGTCCCCGGCGGGCCATTCTTCAGCGGTGTGCTGGATGCGCAGCGGGGTGGCGTCAAGCTCAAGCTTGGGGTTGACCGGGTCGGCATGCAGCGTCGGGACGAACTCACCGTGGTGCAGTTGGAGAATCGCCTTGGTCAACCCGGCGATCCCGGCGGCGGCCTCCCCATGGCCGATGTTGGACTTGACCGAACCGACCCGCACCGTGGCGGCTCCCGCGAAGGCGGTCGCCAGGGCACGCAGCTCGATCGGGTCACCCAGTTCCGTGCCGGTGCCGTGCGCTTCGACATAGTCGACCTCGCCGGGGGCAAGGCCGGCCTGTTGCAGGGTTCCGGCGACGAGTTCGGCCTGCGCTGCGGGGTTGGGGACCGTGTAGCCTGCGGCGCCGCCGCCGTGGTTCGTGGCGGTGCCCCGAATCACCGCGTAGACGGTGTCGCCATCGGCCTGCGCGTCCGCCAACCGTTTGAGCACAACCACACCGACGCCCTCCCCCGGGACGAACCCGTCTGCGCCCGCGCCGAACGCCCGTGTTCGGTCGCCACGGGAGGGCATGCCCAGGGCGCACAGCCCCGCGAGGCGGTCAGGGTGCAGGTAGAGGTTGACGCCTCCGGCGAGCGCCATCTCGGCGTCGCCGTCGACGAGCGAGCGGCAGGCAAGATGGAGGGCGCTCAGTGACGACGAGCACATTGTGTCGACGGTCATGCTCGGCCCGCTCAGGTCGAACGTGTGCGAGACGCGGTTGGCCACCGAGGCCAACGCCGTGACCGCGTACTCCTGATTGTCCGCGCCCGAAGCGCGTGCGTCGCGCCCGGCCAGCAGGTGGGTCGTAGCGGTGACTCCCGCGAACACCCCCACTCGACGGCCGGCCACCGCAGAACGCGGATAACCCGCCGTCTCGAACCCCTCCCAGGCAACCTCCAGGAACAAGCGCTCCTGCGGGTCCATACCGGCCGCCTCTCGGGGGGAGATCCGGAAGAGCTCTGCGTCGAAGCCGTTCCAGTCGTCCAGGAAGCATCCCCATCGGGCATAGCCGCCTCCCAGCACGCGCGCCACCCGCCAGTCCCACCGATCCGCGGGCACTTCGGTCGCCGGGGACCGGCCCGTCCGCAACAGTTCCCAGAACTCGTCAACGTCGGCGGCCCCGGGGTAACGACCGGCGAGCCCCACCACGGCGACCGGCGCGTCCCGGCTCTGCGCGGGGGCGGGGTCCTCCGTGGCCCCACGGGTCGGCTCCCGGGGGGCGCGCACCGGATCAGCGGCCGGCTCTTGGAGCGGGGCTTCCTCCGCAGCCGGTGCGGTGCCAAGGTTTGCCGCCAGGTGGTGTGCCAGGGCTTCGGGAGTCGCGTGTTCGAAAAGGGCGGTCGAGGGCAACGGCATGAACCGTCGCGAGAGCGCGGCGACCAGCTCGCCGTTGAGCAGCGAGTCCACGCCGAGTTCCTGCCACGTCGCGTCGCCGGGCACGGCGGCGTCGGGGTTTCTGGTGAGTTCGCGGACGAGGTCGCGGATCTCACCGAGGATCGGCGCGCGCTGCGAGTCCGGGGGGCGCGTGCCGGCGGGCGAGGGCACCGTGCAGTCGAGTACGGCGACGCCGCCGGGGCGGGCCGTGTCATCCGCCACGTCGAGCGTCCAGCCGATGTCGGTCAAGAGGCGACGCCAGGCGGAGGTGTCCAGCAGCGGACTGTGCGGGATACGGCGTTCGGTATCGGTGTGGCGCCACCACCCTTCGGTCACGCCGAAGATGAGGGTGTAGACAGCGGCGGGAGCCACCATCTCGGCGAGCAACACCCGACCCCCCGGCACGGTCACCTCTCCGATGTGCTCCAGCGTCTCTTTGACGTCGCGGGTGGCGTGTACGACGTTGCTGGCCAGCACGAGATCGAACGAAGCGGCCTCGAACCCCTGGGTAAGCGGGTCCTTTTCGATGTCGAGCAGCGCCGTGTCGATCGCGTCGCCGAAACGGCGCTGACCATGGTGCAAAAACGCCGGCGACAGGTCGGTGTAGACGTAGTCGACATCCGCCGGCAACGCACGGCGCACACGTTCGGTGGTTCCGCCGACCCCGGCGCCGATCTCCAGTACCCGAGGGCGCCGGCCGGTCTCGGCGATCTTCGCGGTCTCGGCAGCGGCGGCCACCGCCATGGCCTCATTGGCGGGGTCGAACAGTCGATTGTCCCGATAGACCGCCGAGACCAGGGAAAAGTCGCCGTCTGGGAACAGCACGTCGGTGGCGCGGCATGTTCCGCGAAGAATCGCCCCATAGGCGTCGAGTACGCGGTCGAGCAGCTCGACGTGGCCGGCCAGATCCGGGTAGTCGGCCAGCAGCCGGCGCCGCTGGTGGGCCGGCGGTTCCGTACTCGGCGCGGTGGCGAGCAGGTCGAGTATGGCGGCCAGCAGCCGGCGGTGCTCGGCTACGACACCGAGCCGCTCGGCTGCGTCGTCGACTCCGGCCGAGGGGTCGATCGGCCCGAGCCGAGTCATCAGCTCGTGCACCGCGGAGCGGGCGTACTCCTCCAGCCGGTGCGCCGTATCCGCGCCGGTGTGGGGGGCCAGCGCCGAGGGCTCGCCGGCGAGCACGCTGACGTGAGGGGCCGACCCCGCCACGGCCGTCTCCAAAGCCGCCACACCCTGGGCCGGCTCGAAGTCGCTCAGCCCTTCGTAGCTGGCCAGAACGTGTCCCGCATACTTCCTCGCCAGCCCGGTGTCCCGCCACAGCCCCCAGTCGATCGCGCGCACGGTCGCGGGCGCCCCGTCGACGGCCGCCGCGTAGTGGCCGAGGAAACCGTTGGCCGCGGCGTAGTTGAGTCCGCCCTGGCTGCCGAACAGCCCCGCCACCGAGGACGAGAGGACAAGCAGCCGGTCGCCCACGAGCCGGCGCAGTTCGACAACAGCGGAAACCTTGGTGGCGAGCACGGCGTCGAGGTCCGAGGCCGTGAGGTCGCCGACCAGCGCCGCGCTGACGGAGCCAATGGCGTGGACGACTCCATCGGGGTCCCCGAAAGTCTCCCGGCACTCGTCGAGCGCTTTGGCGGGCTCGCCTGAGTCGGTCAGATCGGCCACGCGGTAGGCGGCCCGGCCCCCGGCTCCGTTGATGTCACGCAGCAGGCCGGCGATCCGCTCGTCAGGGGAGGACCGGCCGACCAGAAGCAGGTCCGCACCGTAGTTCGTGGCCAGGTGGTTGGCTATCTCGGAACCGATCCCTCCGGCGCCGCCGAAAATGACGTAGCGGCCGCCCGGACGGAACGCGCGGGCCTCGGAGCGGATCGGTTCGGCCACGAGCGTCTGGCGCCAACGCCGGTCGTGCCGAGCGACGAGCGGGGCCGCGGTGCCGCACGGTTCCTCGGCTGCCACCGTCGCGTCGGCTTCGAGGTCGGGGAGGTCGACGGCGCATACCGTCACCGACGGAAGCTCCCGGGGGAGGCTGCGCAGGGCCCCCAGCAGTGCTCCCTGAAGCGTCGCCCCGGGTTGGGGGGCACCTCCTTGCGGGGAGGCAAGGCCCGTGGTGACCAGCCGTACGGTCGCGGTGGTGCCGCTGTGTGCGAGCGCCTGGGCCACCGTGACGAGTGCGGACATCCATGCGCGCAGCTGGGCGATCCCCGCGTCGTCCTCAGTCCAACTCGCTCCGCCGACCAGCAGCCAGAGGTCGACAGCGCCCTGCGAACACGCCTGTGACACCGACTCCGAGAGTTGTGGATCGGCGATGTGGACACGTTCCCGACGCGTCGCCATGGCAGCGGATGCCGTGTCGTGCACCATGAGCAGGCCGCGTCCGACCGCGGGCGCGGGAGGCGGGGGTTCGGGAATCCAACGCGGCACCAACATCCGAGGGGACGCCGCGCCTTCCGGCTCCGGCGTTTCGTGTCGCTCAGGGCCGGCCGGGGCCAGCCGCAGGCCGCGTACCCGCAGCGTGCCCGTAACGTCGATGTCCACCACGGGGTGCGTGGCCCCGCTGTCGACTCGTCGCACCCGCACCTCGGCGTCGGGCGCCGAACCGTTCCAGGTCAGCTCGTCGGCGCCCGCGGCGACGTAGGGAGCCGAGCCGTCGACGACGGCATGGGAGGTCTGCAAGACCGCGTCGAGCCAAGCGACGCGGCGCGTATAGGCATCGGGGCTCTCGGGCGCGGTCACACCGGCTCGGGCGCTCCCGCCGGCTCGCTGTAGACCGTTCACCAGCCGGTAGACCGGGCCGACCTCAATGCCGCGCCCGGACAGGAGATCGTAGAGGTCGACCGGTTCGCCTCCCTGCGGTTGTGTCAGCTCCGGGGGCTCGAGAGGTTCGAAGGCCGCTGAATGCGCGGTGGCGCATGTCGTCCCTGCGGCGAGTACCGAGCGCTCCTCGCCCTCCGAGACCGTTGTCAGCTCTACGGGAGCACCGAAGCGGTCCACGTGCACCGGCTCCAGAAACCGAAGTCGGCGAAGGGTGAGGGGGTTTCCCGAGCTCAGGGACTCGACGAGGCAGGCTCCGGCGAGCACCGTCGTGCCGGCTACAGCGTGGTCGGCTAGCGGGTGGCCCGGATCGATCAGCCTCCGGTCGTTTGAGGTCAGCCAGAAGGAGTCGCGACGGAACCGGTACAGCGGCAGGGACCGGCGCCCGGGTGAGGACGCGGGAGGCTCCTGGAGGACGGCGTGGGCGTTGGACCCTCCGAACCCGAAGGCGCTCACGGCGGCCACCCGCGGGCGGTCGGAGGCAGGCCACGCGATCGTGCGGTCGGCGATCGCGACGGGAGTCCCGTCCAGGTCGATCTCGCTGTTGAGCTGGGTGAACCCAAGGCTTGCCGGAATGGCCCCATGGTGCAGCGACAGGACCACCTTGATGAGACCGATCAGTCCGGAAGCGCCCTCGAGGTGTCCGATGTTGGACTTGACCGAGCCGACCCACAATCGCCCCTCGGGTCCCTGCGCCCGCTGCGGCATTTCGCCGTTGTCGGCCGCGAGCGCACCGAGAATGCCGTCGATCTCAATGGGGTCACCCAACGCGGTTCCGGTGCCGTGGGCCTCGAGGTAGCCGAGGGAGGCGGCGTCGACTCCGGCCTGGTCGAGCGCACGCCGGATCAGCCGGGTCTGGGCCGCGGGATTGGGGGAGGTGAGGCTTGCGGCGCGACCGCCGTGGTTGACCGCAACGCCGCGCAGCACGGCGAGCACGGGATCGCCATCCGCTTGGGCCTGCCGTAGCGGTTTGAGCACGACCCACCCCGCTCCTTCGCCTCGGACGAAGCCGTCGGCCGCCGTGTCGAACACCCGGCTGTGTCCTTGCGGGGAGAGCATGCCTGCCTGTTGGAAGGCGGCGGTATTGAAACCACTGCTCAACAGATTGGCCGATCCGACCAGCGCCGTAGTGCAGTCGCCTGCGCGCAGCGCCGCGACCGCGGTCGCGACCGCGGTCAACGCCCCGGAACATGCCGTGTCGACGGTGATGCTGGGACCGGTGAAGTCGTAGAAGTGAGAGACGCGGTTGGCGAGGAAGGCTGGGAAGGTTCCGGTGGTCGCGTAACCGTCGGCCGTTCCCTGGGCCACCACCCGTTCCCGGTAGTCGTAGCTGCATGCGGCGACGAAAACACCGACGTCGGTTCCGGAAAGCGTCTCCGGTTCCACCCCCGCATGCTCGAGGGCGTGGCGGCTCAGCTCCAGCAGCATCCGCTGTTGCGGGTCCATGGCCGCGGCTTGACGGGGGGTGACGCCGAAGAACTCGGCGTCGAACTGATCGATCCGTTCCAGGAGTGCGGCCCGGAAGCCGGAGCCGAGCTCTGCGGCGCGCGGGGGCGGCACGTCGGTGATCCTGCATTCCCCGCGTTCCAGCAGGCGCCAGTAGGCCTCGACGTCGTCGGCGCCGGGGACCGTGCACGACACTCCTACGATCGCGACGTCGTCGCCGTCCCGACCGGAGGTGGGGGCGGTCGAGGCTTGCGACGGGGCGGCGTGTATCTCGGCGACCAGTTCGCGAAGCCGAGGGTGGCGCCATAGCGCGGAGACGGGAACCTCCGTGTCGAGCGCGTCGCTGATCGCGCCGACCAGGCGCATCGCTGCCGCCGAATCCATCCCCTGCTCGCCGAGGGGGCGATCGGGGTCGACGGTGTGGCCGAGAACCCGCCCCGCGGCATCGAGGACACGGGTGAGCGGATCGCCGACGGCGGGAGCGGCCGCAGCGGGGCGCGCCGGAGTGAACGAATCCCTGATCGCGGCGAGGAAGCGCGCCGCATCCTCACCGTTAACCAGCGAATGGTCAAACGAGAGGACCATCTGCCGGACGTCGTTGTCACGCGCGCCGAGAAACAGTGTGGCGACGGCCGGTGGCACGACGACGGGAACGGCGAAGGTCACCGCGTCCTCCCCCAGATGGGACACGATGAGCGAGACTGATCCGTCAGCCTGGGAGCGGCCTTCCCTGGCCTCTTCGACGGCTTGAGCGTACTGCTGGGCGAAGCCGTTCTCGGAGAGCTGGTCGGCCCCGGTGACAGCGGCGACGGTGAGGTCGCCGCCCTCGGCTGCCACCGCGATACCGAGATTCACGCGCTCGTGTACTCGGACGCGCTCGTCGTCGATCCGGTACCAGCGCAGGCGGGGATGGTCGGCGGCGACTCGAGCGACCCGGCGGGCGAACTCCTGGAACGGCGTGGCCGCTTCGCTCTCCGCCTGCGCCACGGCCCGATCGAGCAGCTCGGCGTCGAGCGGCATCGCGACGGTCGCCGGGACCGTCTGCCCAGACGCACCGCGCATGGCACGGTTCAACTCCAGCTGGCGCGGGCTGAGGTGGACCTCCGGCTCGGTCTCTTCGGCTGCTTGCGCCGCCTCCTCTTGCGCCGCCTCCGCCTCATCTTCCCCGTCGCTCTCCCGCCGTGCCGCATAGGACTGCACGTCCTGGGGCAGCAGGACACGCCCCGCAGCGGGGATCGTCTCCAGTTCCTCCCGGTCGATACCGAGCTCCTGAGCGAGCCGGCGAGTCTTCGGGGGAATCCTGGGCTGCTCCCCCACGGGGTCGAGCACCGCCACGGGGTCCCCGACGGCAACGTCGTCCCCCTCGCTGACCACCCATTCCCGAAGCACGCCGTCAGCCGGAGACTCGATCTCCACGGCTGCCTTATCGTGCTCCATCTCGTAGATGACTTCGTCTTTGGCGACCCGGTCCCCGGGGTCCTTCAGCAGGCGAACGATCCGCACCTCGACGATGCCTTCACCGAGTTGCGGAACGACAAGGCTCCTCATCCGAATCCCTCTTCTCAGCTCAGGACCGAGCGGATCGCAGTCACGACGTCGTCCGCGCTCGGCAGGACGACCCGTTCGAGTTGGGGGTGGAACGGCACATGAAGATCGTCACGGGAGACGAGCCGGGGCGGGGCAAGGAGCGCGTAGAACTCGTCGTCGGAGCCGGTGATGTCGGCGAGCAGCCCCGCGCCGAAACTGCTCGTGCGCACATCTTCTTGGACGACGACCAGTCGGCCGGTGCTGTGCACCGAAGCGGCCACCGCCCCGCGGTCCCACGGGACCAGCCAGCGCAGGTCGATCACCTCGACGCTGACGCCCTCGCGGTCGAGCTCCGCGGCGGCCCCTGTTGCGATCTCGACTCCGTTTCCCCAGGTCACCACAGTCACGTCAGTGCCGGAAACGACGGTTCGAGCCCCATGGGCGGGGACGGGGCGCGCAGCCGGCTCCCGGTTAAGGCGGAGCAGGTGTTTGGGAAGCAGAAGCAGCGTGGGATCGTGGCCCGCGAACGCCTGCGCGAAGGTGACCTCGACGTCCTCGGGGGTGGACGGCACCGCGACCTGTAGCCCCGGCACATGCGTGAACAGGCTCTCGTTGCTTTGGCTGTGCCAGATTCCACCGCCGGGAAGGTAGGCCCCCCAAGGCGCGTACATCACGACAGGACACTGCCACTCCGACACGGTGCGCCAGCGCAACGTGCTGAGCTGAGCGGCGATCTGGTTCCAGGCGGGGCCGACGAAATCGACGAACTGCAACTCCACCACCGGGCGCATCCCCGCGGCGGCCAGCCCTACGGCGACTCCCACGATGGTGGCCTCGGCGAGGGGGGAGTTCACCACGCGGTCGGTTCCCAGTCCTTTGGTGAAACCGAAGACACCGCCTTTGGGGTCCGCTACGTCTTCACCGAAGACCAGCATGTCCGGATCGTGCGCGAGACCTCCGCTCAGCGCCCGGTTGACTGCCGCTCCGACGGTCCCCCCGCTCGGGGGGACCGGCTCGACCGTCTCCGGCGCCGGGCCGAAGACGTGTTGGTGCACCCCCTTGGGGTCGGCGGCGGGCTCGGCCGCGACCCGGTGGAACGTCCTTTCGACCTCGTCGGCGAAGCGTTCCTGTAGCCGTGCCACCTCCGCTGCCGTCACCACGCCCTCGGCTGTGAGGACCTCGGTGTAGCGGGTGACGGGATCGCGGAGGGAGGCGAGTTCCTCAGCCGAACGGTATCGCCTGTGATCGTCGGAGGAGCTGTGCGGTTCGAGCCGGTCCAGTCGACACCACAGCACCGTAGGCCCCCCGCCGCTGCGGGCCGTGGCGACGGCGACGCGACCGGTCTCCAGCACGGCCTCCGGGTCGGCCCCGTCGAGGAACACGAGCCGCTCCGACGGCAGCATCCCCAGGTCGGTCGGAGACGTGCCGCTGGTGGGCGTGCTGATGCCGTAACCGTTGTCAGCCACGAGGAACACGACGGGCAAGGTGTTCTGCACAGCAAAGGCCAGCGACTCGAAGAACTCCCCCTGGCGCGTGGACGCCTCGCCAAGCGAGCAGATCACGACGGACTGTTCGTTGCGTCGGGCCGCCGCCCACGCGACCCCCGCCGCTGGAAGGCACTGACTGGCGGTGGGGCTGGCGATCGAGAACACGTTCCCGGGGCGGTGACTGAAATGGGAGGCCATGTTGCGGCCGGCTGAACTCGAGTCGGCCTTTGCCATGAGGTCGCGCGCGACGTCTTCGACGCTCATCCCCCGCGCCATGACCAGACTCCGGTCTCGGTAGTGGGGGAAGAGGAAGTCCTGCTCCTCCAGGGCCTCGGCAATCGCCGCCAGTGCCTCGTGTCCGGCAGAGGACAGGGCGAACCACGCTTCCCCTTGACGCAGCATCAATCCGGATCTGCGATCACACTCACGTGACAGCATCATGCGCTCAAGTAACGCGATTCGTGAGTCTGCGTCGGGCAAGACGTCTCCTCATGTCATGAAAATCCTGCTAAAGCAATTTTTCCGCTCAGGAAGATTTTCAACAATCGATGAGGTGGATGAATCACCCAAGAGGAGCATATCGCTCAAAATAGTTAAATCGACGTTTAGTCACTCATACTTTCGGGGGAGGGAACGGTTGTTCACCCACCCGAAGGAACGAGTCAGGAGACGCAACCGGACGGACTGCCCCTGTCGGACCTCGGCAAAGTCAAAAGAACAGCCTTCTTTCAGCAGAGCCGTGGCCCTGAGCTGAGAATGCGTCGCGTCGGCCTCGCGAAGGAAAAAGCGGTGGACGGGGCGGCGACCGGTGCGGGGACGACGGTCCGCGCCGCAACATCCCGGAGGCGCGAGACGACCATCGCGGCCCCCGCGGGGGAAGGGAGCGGTTTCAACCGCCTCCCCGCCCGTTCGCCCAGCGGAGCGGCCTATGAAGTGCCGGCTCGAAAACGGCTGGACGCCGGTGGAGCGGACCACGCCCCGCCCCACCGAGCCCGGCAACGGCGGAAGAACACGTCAGGCTTGGTCGCCCTCAGGTACGCGTCAAACGGTCCACGTCGTTACACGGCGCCTTGAGGCGCGTGTCCCTGGTGAGAATCAGGTGCCGCAATCGTTGCAGCTGCGGCGAGGGCTCCACTCCGAGTTCCGAGAGCAGATGGAAGCGCAGTCTGCGAAAGACCTCGATCGCTTCTCGTTGGCGCCCCGACCTGTAGAACGCGATCATCAGGTGGGCGGACAACCCTTCATGAGTGCGGTAACGCTCGACCATGGCGGTGAGTTCGCGCACCATCTCCCGGTGACGCCCCATCCGCAGCTCGACGTCAACACGGGATTCGAGGAGGTTGAGGTGACTCCTGTGCAGACGAACCGCCTCAGCCTCCAGTACCGGACCGACCTGAACATCTGTCAGGGGCGGCCCCTTCCATAGCGCCAGCGCTTCGTTGAACCGACGTGAGGCGGTCGAAAAGTTACCGGCTTCCCGGGCATGACGGCCTGCTTCAGCAAGCCTGTCGAATTCTGCGGCATCAATGGTTCCTCCCAGCGTGTCAAGGAGGTAACCGCCCGGCCGGGCCACCAGAGCGTTCTTGGCGAGGCCTCCGTTCTCCGGAGGGGTCTTACCCAGAGCACTATTAATCAAGGTACGAAGATGAAAAACGTAAGTCTGTAGTGTGATCTCCATACTTCTCGGGAATCTTTCCTCCCATAACTCCTCGCACAACGAAGATATGGGCACGACCTTGTTGGCGTGCGAGGCGAGCAGGGCCATCATCCGGCGCGGCATCACAGCAGTCGGCACCACGGAGCGGTTTTCCACCCGAACTGAAAACATCCCCAGCAGTTGAATATCCAATCCAGCCCCCGATTTTCGTTCGAGCCACCCTGACCAACGGAGCCATACCGCAACCACGACAAAAGAAATCGAGTTTCGGATTTTCCGAAAAAGAGATCCAGTCCTGCTCCTCCTTTCAAAGAGACACAAGCCCGAGAAGTCACACACTCCAAGACACTAAACTTCCTGTCAGAAGGTATTCAACCGGATACGTAAAGTTTCTGGTCTCGCGCTGTCGCTTCCACCTTCGGGCCTCCTCGGGCAGCCGCCTCGCGCCCCTGGTGATGCCGTCGGCTGGGGCCGGTCTGCCCCGAAGCGCCGGGCTAGGGCACTTCGGGGCTACGGCGTTCAGGCCGCGATCTTGCCCGCGGTCAGGGGGAGTTCGGCCCCCTCCCAGGTACGGCGCAGCCACCGGTCATGGGTGGCCACGACAATGGCCCCGGCAGCGGTGCGCAGGGCGTCTTCGAGTTCTTCCACCAAGCGCAGCGACAGATGGTTGGTGGGCTCGTCCAGCAGCAGGACATCGGGAGGGTGGGCGAGCACCAGGGCGAGTGCGACCCGCCGACGTTGCCCGGTCGACAGCAGCCCGACCGGACGTTGCAGCTCCCGTCGCGGCAACAGCCCAAGCTGTGACAGCGGCGCCGCCGAAGGGCCGGCCGCCGCGCTGTAGAGCTCGCGCGGGCTTGCGTGGTCGTCGTCGAAGACGACCTCCTGGTCCAGCAGCGCGACGCGGATACCTTTGGCGTGGTGGACCTCGCCCTTCGTCGGGGCCAGCCGCCCGGCGAGCAGATTGAGCAGCGTGGATTTGCCCGCACCGTTGGGACCGGTGACCATGAGCCGCGACGAGGTGGACACCTCAAGGTGGTCGACCTGCAACCGACCGGGAATCTCCACCTGGCGCAGCGAAAGGGCGCGTTGGTCGGGAGGCGGCTCCGCGGTGAGCGACGCTGCGAACCGCAACGGTGTCGGGGGTTTGCGCACCTGGGTACGGGTAAGTTCGTCCAACCGCTGCTGGGCGTTGCGCACCCGCCGGGAGATCTGCTTTTGCACCCGACCGCCATGGCGGTCGTAGGCCATCTTGTTGTTGTCGGTACTCGCCCGAGCGTGGCCGACCGAGCGGGCCGTGACCTCGACCGCCGTGCGCAACTCCTTGAGCTCCTGCTGCTCGGCGGCGTACTGCTCCTGCCAGCGCTGGTACTCGCGGGCCTTGGCTTGCAGGTAGTCGCTGTAGGCGCCACCGTAGCGGGTGACTCCCTCCCTGGAGGGGTCGAGGTCGACGATGTCGGTGCACACCTCCTCTAAAAACACGCGGTCGTGGCTGGCCACGATCACTGTTCCCGGCAGCGCCGCCAGTTGGCGCTCCAGGAAACCGATCGCCTCGTCGTCGAGATGGTTGGTGGGCTCGTCCAGCAGCATCGCTCGCGGTTGGCGGGTCAACAGGGCGGCCAGCGCCAACCGGGCGCGCTGCCCTCCGGAGAGCGCGCCCAGGCGCCGACCGGGGTCTACCTCGCCCAGGCCGAGACCGGCGAGCACGACTTTCGCCCGCCGGTCGGCGTCCCACAGACCGTGGTCTTGAGCCCATTCGAGCAGGTCACCGTACTCGGCCAGTGCCGTGGTGTCATCGGGGCTGCGTTCCATGTGCTCGGTGAGCGCATCCAACCGCGTCTTGGCCGCGCGGATCTCCCGCAGCGCGTCGTCGATGACGTCCTGCACACTGGCTTCGGGGGGATAAGGCAGGTCCTGCCACAAGAACCCGCAGTCGGGAGGACGGTGAATCGAGCCGGAGTCGGGTTCCTCGACGCCGGCGAGTAGGCGCAGCAGCGTCGATTTCCCGACGCCGTTTTCGCCGACGAGGCCGATGCGCTGGCCCGGTGCGGCGGTTATAGACACTCCGTCCAGGACAAGGCGTTCTGCGTAGTACTTGACAAGGTCGTCGGCTCGCAAAAAAGGCGCGTTGGACACAAGACACCTAACGCTCAAGAAGAATGATCAGTAGACCGAAAAGCGAAAAGCCGCCGGGGCTGACTTCCCCTCGGAGCAGGGGGCGCCTCACGTACGGCCGAAGTTTGCGGTGTCAGGAGAGCATGGTGGCAGTCTACCGCATTAACCGCGCCCATAAACGACACGTGCGGCCGACGGCGTTGCGCAGCCGAGGTCTGGACTCTGGCCACCCGTCCCCTATTTCGCCCCTTGTGAACCTGGCAATTATCGATTATAGGACACCCGGAAAATCCTGCTTGGGAAGCCGAGAGGCGGTCCGGACGAAGACGCAACCGCCGGCGAGAGGTCGGGTGGCTCGCCCACCCGCGTCGCGGTGAAGCACGGCTTCTCCCAGCGGGGCGCCGTCGAGCGGGAGGCCGGGGCCTGCCCTCCGCGGCGGGCGACGTCGAGGCTCTGCCCCGCCCGGGAAGAGTGCGGCGGGTCGGTCGGCACGGGACCGGCCGAAGGGCCGACCGGGTGTGTCCGGTCGGCCCTTCTCTCCTGTCCCTGGGCACTGCTGCCCGGCGCCGTCCTCGCAGGTATCGCGGGGATGGTGCCTTCACCCCGGGTCGGGGGCGAAGGAGGGGGAAGGCGGCGACGTTCCCAGCCGGGCGTGCCGCGGACGGGACAGCTCGATGGGGGCGCCGAAACGCCCCGTGCGGGGGAGTGTGTTAGCTCAGGTTCTTCTGCCGCACGTCCCACTCGGTCGAGCAGAGCCCGCAGTTGGGGCCGACGAACTGCTGTTTAGCGGTTTGGTCACCCTTGAGCTGCCACTTCAGCCAGTCGGTGCCGACACGACCGTACTCGCCACCGTTGGTTTCGTCATAGGTACCGAAGTGGCCGACATCCAGATTGCCCATGAACGCCGGCAGCCCCGCGGGCAGGCGATCCCAGTCGTCCATGGCGTTTTCGTAGGCGATGTCGTCGGGGCCGCCGGCGAAGTAGGCGATGGGGGCGTGCAACCGGGTGAGCAGGTAGTTGTCAGCATCGTTGAGCAGGCCGCTGTTCCACAGCACGGTGGTGGTGATGCGGGGGTCGTCGGCCACCTCGTAGGTCTCCAGACCACCGCAGGACTGACCCATGACAGCGACGCTGTCGGTGTCGATGTGGCCGCGGTACTCGCTGAACCAGCGGTCGTTCTCGTCAATGGCCCAGTCGATGGACTCGGTAAGCATCTCGGCGTCGGTGCTGCCAAAGCCATCCGGGCTGCCGTTGGCGATGACGAGGAACCCGTGCGAGGCGAACTCGGTGAGGATCTCCTCGAACATCGTGCCGTCGGCTTGGCACGCGCCGTTGCCCCACGCGACGATCGGCAACTGCTCGTTCTCGGGAAGGGTGACGGGCCGGTAGATCGTGTGCTCGGGAAGTCGGAAGGTGGTCTCGTATTCAGCGGGGTAGGGGCCCGAGCCGCCCCCGGGCGTGAGGAAGGCGGCGGCAGAGGTTGCCGACACCGGAACGAGGAAGGCGGCCACCAGCAAGCCGATAAGCACGGTCGACGTTCGGCGAGCCAAATTCCGTGATCTCATATCACCACTCCTTACAAAGCCTACAGTGGACGACCTCAGCGTTTTCCGGTCCACCACCCCTTGAATATTCGATACCGAAATCCACACGTCAACACTGAGCCGAAAGAACAGGTAGTTTCACTGATACCCCTCGCATGGCGAGGATTTCTCCTGATCACTCGACATGCCGGTAAAAGCGAAGCAGCCCTCGAAATGGATACACGATTCGGCGAACCCGGCGTTTGATATGGCATACTGACTGTCCGACATCAGCACACGACAAGCACAGGAACAACTGTCAACAACTAGGAATTCGCTCACATGTCGGCGTGACTTTGTCCTGTGCGGCGGCTCGCTCGTTATTCGCTAGGGCGGGCTGCGCTGGCTCGCCGTCTCTCCCCCGCGTTCCAGGAGTCGCAGTGGAAGAACGTTCGAGGGCGTAGGGAAGCCCCTACCCGTGCTGCCCCCTGTTTGTTCCGCAACCGGGACTCTGGCACATTGACGGGCGTGCGTGTCGCAATGCTAGGGCCTTTCGAGGTGCGAGACGGACAGGGGCAGGCGCTACCGCTTGGTAGTGGCCGCGCTGTCTCGCTCCTTGCCCGATTGGCCCTGGCTCCCGGGCGGGTGGTGCCCAGAGACGTTCTCATCGACGAGCTGTGGAACGGCCGGCCCCCCGGTGACGGAGTCGGTGCCCTGCAACGGCTCGTCTCGCGGACGCGCCGCAGGCTGCATGAGCACGGGGCCGGCGATATCGGACCCGTGATGCGCGCCGGTGGCTACCTGCTCGACATCTCCGAGGAGGACGTCGACGTCAACGTCTTCGAGCGGCTCGCGGCCGAAGGGGCGCGACTGCTGCGGGAGGGGGCGCCCGGGCAAGCCGCGGGGGTGCTGCGCGACGCGCTCGCCCTATGGCGCGGGACCCCTTTCTCCGGGGTGGCGGCGGAGCTCACCCACGAGGCGGCGCTACGGCTGGACGAGCTTCGGCTCACGGCCGTGGAGGACCGTATCGAGGCGGAGTCGCACTCGACGCCCCCTCTTGGCTCCATCACCGAGCTGCGTTCGCTGTGCGACGCCTATCCGCTCCGCGAACGCAGCCATGGCCTTCTCATGGGCGTGCTGCACCGCGAGGGCCGCGAGAGCGAAGCCCTCACCGTCTACGAGAACCTCAGGTCCACGCTGGCCACCGAACTCGGCGCCGATCCGCCCGCCTGGATACGCGAGCTCCACACCGACATCCTGCGCGGTTCCGCCACACCCCGCTCCCGAGAGTGGCACAGTCCGTTCCTGACCCGTTTCTTCGGCAGGCAAGAGGAGCTGGCCACGATCAAGGAGCTGATGCGCCGAGCACGGCTGGTGACACTGATCGGTCCCGGAGGTGTCGGCAAGACCCGCATCGCCGCCGAGTTCGCCCAAGGCGCCGGCCCCGCCACCCAGGTGCACTTCGTCGAGCTGGCCCCGCTGCGGGAAGAGGGCAACATCGCGGAGGCGATCGCGGCGGCCGTGGGAGCCGGCGGCCTGCCCCTGCTGTCGCAGGACCTCTCCGGCCACGACCGTTTCGCTCAACTCGTCTCCGCCCTCTCGGGCAGCCGCACGCTCCTCGTCCTCGACAACTGCGAGCATCTGGCCGAGGGGGTCGCCGACATCGCTGTGCGGCTCCTGGCCGCCTGCCCCGAGCTGCGTGTCTTGGCCACCAGCCGCGAGCCCATCGCCGTCAACGGCGAGGCCCTCGTGCGGGTCGGGCCGCTCAAGGTGGGAGGCCGAGGCGATGGGGAGGACGAGGCCGTCGCGATGTTCACCGATCTGGCCTCCCTGGCGCGGCCGGGCCTGACCGTCGACGCCGACGACGCCGCGGCGATCGCCGAGATCTGCCGCCGCCTCGACGGCCTCCCGCTGGCCATCGAACTCGCGGCGGCCCGTACCCGGTCGATGACCGTCCAGCAGGTGGCCCGTCACCTCGACGCCCGCTTCCGGCTGCTCTCGGAGGTGCGCCGCTCCGTCCCCACCCGGCACCGCACCCTGCGCGCCGTCTTGGACTGGAGCTGGAACCTGCTGACCGAGCACGAAAGCCTGCTGGCCCGGCGCCTGTCGATCCTGCCCGGTGGCGCCACCGTGGCCAGCGCGGCGGCCGTGTGCGACGGCAGCGACGTCACCGAGACCGATGTGCCTTACCTCCTCTCGACGCTGGCGGACAAGTCGCTGGTGCAGGCGGTGGACTCGGCGAGCGGCGAGGACCGCTACCGGCTGATGGAGACCCCGCGGGTCTACCTGGCGGAGCGACTCGACGATGCCGGCGAAGAGGCGAGGGCGCGGGCCGCGGCGACCCGCTATTTCGTCCAGCTCGCCGAGGAGGCCGCTCCACTCCTGCTCGGCCACGGGCAGCTCCACGCACTGCGGCTGCTCGACACCGAGCACGACAACCTGGCCGAGACCATGCGGCACGCATCCCGGCACGGGCACTCCTCCCAGGCCGCGCGCATCGCCTTGGCGCTGAGCTGGTACTGGGTCATCCGTGGACGCTACGCCGAGGCCGAGCACTGGTTCGACGAGCTCACCGGCGCGGCCGAGGAGATTCCCGGTACGTCCCAGGGGGTGTTCGCCGCTGTCCGGGCGATCTTGCCGGTCTCCGCTGCGGGGATGCGCTCCGCGGCAGGTCCGGAGGTTTCTCCTCCCGACCTCGAGGATGCCCTGGCGAGCTTTCCGCCGCTGGCCATGATCGCTCCCAAGTACCGGCTGCTCGTGGGAGACCACGCCAGCGTGCGCGCCGACGCCGAGATCGCCCTAGGCCACTCCCATCCATGGGTGCGTGCCGCGGGGCTGGCCTCACTGGCCCTGGTCGCCGAGCACACCGGAGACGTGACCGCGGCGGAAACCCACACGGAGGCGGCGACGAGCGCCTTCCGCGAGCTGGGCGATCGGTGGATGACCGCCCAGCTCGTCGCCGCCCTCGCCGGGTTCCAGTCGCTGCGCGCCCAAACCGAGAACGCGGTGCGCAGCCTCTACGAGGCCGTGGAGTTGGAGCGGTCGGTCGGCTCGACCGAGAACCTGACGTCGAACCTGATCCGGCTGGGCACCGAACTGGTGCGCGCCGAGCGGTTCACCGAGGCGGAGGAGGTCTTCAGCGGCCTGCTCGGCTCAGCCGAGACCGCCGCGATCGAGCACCGCATCCTGTGCACGGTCGCCATGAGCGATCTGGCACTGGCGCGAGGGGACATTACCGGGGCGAACAGGCTGCTGTCCCAGGCCAGGGAGCTACTCGGTGACACGTTGGTGGATGCGGGCTACCTGCGCCGGGAGGTTCTGAGCCAGGCAGGGGCTATCGCACTGGCCCAAGGCCGGGTCGCGCAGGCGCGCCAAGCGGCACAGGAGGCCATGCGGGCGGCCGAGCACCTGGGCAACGCCGCTGTTCGGGCCCGAGCGGCCGAACTGTTCGCCGACGTGTTGCGCCACGAGGGCGCCCCCGTCGAGGCGGCGCGCATGCTCGGGGTGGCCGCGCGCATGGGGGGTCGCTATGACGAGGGCAGCCCGCGCGTGCGCGCCCTGGTCCGAGCGTTGACCGAGGAGCTGGGCAGCGCGGGGTTCGACCGGTACTACGCCGAGGGCGCCCGCGCCGACGCGGCGGGGCCTTCGGGGATCACCGGTTGAGGTAGGCGAGGACCGCCTGGACCCTGCGATGCCCACTGTCGCTGGGCGACAGTCCCAGCTTGTCGAAGATCGCTCCGATGTGTTTGCCCACAGCCGGGGTGGACAGGCCGAGCAGCTCGCAGATCCGGGCGTTGCCGTGTCCCTCGGCCATGAGCCCCAGTACCTCCAGTTCCCGGGGGGTCAGCGCCTCCAGCCGGTCGCCGCGGGAACGTCCGCCCAGCAGGTGGGAGACGACCTCCGGGTCCAGGGCGACGCCGCCCCGGGCGACACGGGTCAACGCCTCGATGAACTCGGCCACCTCACCGACCCGATCCTTGAGCAGGTAGCCGATGCCGTGCGCCTCGGAAATCAACTCGGTGGCGTAGCCGCTCTCCACGTAGGCCGACAACACCAGCACGGGAAACCCGGGGAAGCGCTGTCGGGCCTGCGCGGCGGCGCGCAGGCCCTCGTCGTTGTAGTCGGGAGGCAGTCGAATGTCGACGACGGCGACATCGGGGGAGCGCTCCTCCAAGAGCTTGTGGAAGGTGGTGGCGTCGTGGGCGGCTCCCACCACTTCGAAGCCCTCCGTCTCCAACAACAGCGCAAGACCTTGGCGCAGCAAAACGTCGTCCTCGGCTATCAGAACACGCACGGCATCCTTACCTCGATCGTGGTCGGTCCGCCATGGGGGCTGGTGATCCGGGCCTGACCGTCGAAAGCGGCCACCCTGCGCCGAATCCCCGCCAGTCCGCTGCCCGCGTTCTCGTCGGCGCCGCCGTGGCCGTCGTCGGTCACCGTGATGAGCAACGCTTCGTCCTCGGCTCCGATGCGTATCCCGATCTCGGTGGCAGCAGCGTGCTTGGCCGCGTTCGTGAGCGACTCGGTGACGACGAAGTAGGCGGCGGCCTCCACCGCGGTGGGAAGCGACCCGAGCTCGCCGACCTCCACGGTGCAGGGAACGGCCGAGCGCGCGGCCAGCGACTTCACCGCCGAGGTCAGGCCGCGATCGGCCAAAATCGGCGGGTAGATGCTGCGGACTACGCCGCGAAGCTCGCTCAGCGCCTCCTCCGCGGCGTCCTTGGTGACTGCGATCAACTCGCGCGCCCGCTGGGGGTCATCGGTGAGCAGCCGCTCGATGATCCCCAAGTGCATGTGTACCGCCACCAGGCGGCTCTGGGTGCCGTCGTGCAGGTCGCGCTCGATCCTGCGCAGTTCCGTGCCGTGGGCCTCCAGCGCCTCCTGCCGTGAGGCCGTCACCTCCGTGATGCGCGACAGCAGCCCGTTCTTGTCGGCGTGGAGCAGCATCCGCCGGGCAAGCCGGGCGTGGCCTCGGGCGGCCTTGGGCACCAGCGACACGTACAGGGCGAGGTAGACCAGGCCAACCAGCGGGGTGAGCAGGGCGGACGGCCAGGAGTCCACCGGGTACCCGCCCGGGGTCACGGCCAGTTCGGGCGGGAGCAGCCACCACCACAAGGGGCAGGTGAAAGACACGGCGATTCCGGTGGCCAGGACCAGAACAAGGAGCCCGATCCCCAGTCCGATGACGGCGTTGACGCCCGACCAGCCGACCTTGATCCAGTATCCGCCGGAGAATCGCGACGCCGACTGCGCGCTCAGCCCCAGGTAGCGGCAGGCCCGATGGAGTTCGGCGGCGACGTTTCTGTCTAGCGTCGCCTCCAGCCGTCTCCGCAGGGGAAGCCCCACGAGCAGAAGGGCCATTCCGTGGGCGAGGACAAGGCCGCACAGCACGATCCAGGACAGCAGCGCCCCGCTGGCGACGCGCACCGCGTAACCGGTATGGGTGGCCATGGCGCGCAGGGCTTCCACCAGTTGCTCCCGCGACGGCTTCAGGCTTGCGACCCGGCGCGCTGCGCGTACCGTCACCGGAATTCGGCTCCTCGGCCCACCGTTTCCCCCTCGATTTCGGATCGTCTACCCGAATTCAGCGATTGGCGCGACACGAGACCAGCCGCACAACAAAAGAGACAAAGCGGTTATTCAAGGTCAAACCACAACATCGCTATGGAACCACAAAAAGGAGTTTATCAGCGCCCGAGAAAAGAGCAAAAGACACCGAAATCGCACTCACCGACATCGATTTTAGTCATCGCCCGAAAACCGGCCTCATACTGCAAACGCAGAGCGCACGCTGCGCTTCCGCCCCGCGGGGAGAACGAGCGCACCACGCTTGCGGGGTTTTCCCCGGAGCGGCGGCGAGGAGGGCTAACCACGGTGCGGGAGCCGTTCGGATTCGGCAGGGAGCACGTCCCCGCGCCGTGTCTTTGGGCTCGACCACTTCGACCAGAGGGCGGGGCGGTTGGGCAACAGTCCACAGCCCGCCTGCCAAAGCGCAAGCTGACCTGACCGCGCCGCGAGCGGATCGGCCCCGTTGTGCAGGCCCGCGACCCGCTGGCGGCACTAGGTTGTTGTTTTTTGAAAAGGTCGGCGCGGGCGAGAGTGGGCGCACTGGGGGAGCGTGTCCGCTGTTGCCCCGCAGGCTGCCGAGATCGCACAGCGATCGAGGCACGAGCAAACGACGAACACCCCCACCCCACACCCCCAACCGTTCGACAAACAACGACCTGGAGCACGCGGACGGCTCCACGGCCCCGTGCTCATCGCGCGGCCGGCTAGGCAACGCCAGATTCTGCTCCCGCGCTCCAGCCGGCGGTCCCCGACGATCTAGCCGTGGGGTGCGAACAGTACGGCTGTGCTGGGGCTATGGCCCGGTGTCTGCGATGTGTCCACCCGATGTCTGGCCTCGCTGGCAGTTTCGCCAAGGACGAGGAGGGTTCCATGACGATGTGTATCCAGGCCAAGGGCCTGGTCAAACGGTTCAAAACCACCACGGCACTGGACGGGGTCGACCTCGCGGCCCCCACGGGGTCGATCCTGGGGGTGCTCGGTCCCAACGGTGCGGGCAAGACGACGACCGTGCGGATTCTGGCGACCCTGCTGCGCCCTGACGAGGGGGAGGCCACGGTGGCCGGCTATGACGCGCTACGCGACCCGGTGGCGGTGCGCAGCCTTGTCGGACTCACAGGGCAGTACGCCTCGGTCGACGAGGAGCTGACAGGGCTGGAGAACCTCGAACTGATCGGGCAGTTGCTGCGGATGCCGTCGCGCACGGTGAAGCAGCGCGCCCGCGAACTCATCGAACGCTTCGGGCTGACCGAGGCGAGCGGACGCGCCGTCAAGACCTACTCGGGTGGAATGAGACGCCGCATCGACCTGGCCTCCAGCCTCGTGGGCCGCCCCCGGGTGCTCTTCTTGGACGAGCCGACGACGGGACTGGACCCCCGCAGCCGCAACGACCTGTGGCGGATCGTGCGCGAGCTCTCCGCGGACGGGACGACCATCCTGCTGACGACGCAGTACCTGGAGGAGGCCGACCAGCTCGCCGACCGGGTGTCGGTCATCGACCAGGGCCGGGTCGTGGCCGAGGGGGCGCCCAAGGAGCTGAAACGTCGCGTCGGCGCCCAGACGCTACAGGTGCGTCCCGTCGCCTCGGGCGACGTCGCGCGTGTAGAGCGCATCCTCGCCGAGGTCACGGGGGCTCGCCCCGTCGTGAACGGCGACGGCGGGCTGGTCACCGCTTCGACCGACGACCACACCCGGCTCACCGCGCTGAGCCGACGCCTGGACGAAGCGGGCATCGCCGCCGACGAGGTGGCCATCCGACTGCCCAGCCTTGACGACGTCTTTCTTGCGCTGACCGGCCACGCCGCGGGCGGCAACACCGACACGGAGGGAGTTTCGGTATGAGTACCGTGACGGCCGCGACCACGACCAGCCGCCCGACGGTCCCGCGGCGGATCGGTGCGCTGCAAAGCCTGGGGCACGGTCTCACGCTGGCGAAACGCAACGTCCGCTACATCCTGCGCACCCCCACGACCCTGATCGACACCGTCATCCAGCCGATCCTGTTCCTGCTCGTGTTCGTGTTCCTGTTCGGTGGCGCGATCTCGGGCAGTTGGCAGGACTACCTACAGACGCTGGTGCCCGGCCTGATGGTGCAGATCACGATGTATGCCAGCATCGGCACCGGGATGTCGCTGAACACCGACATCACCAAGGGCGTGTTCGACCGGTTCCGCAGCCTGCCGATCGCCCGCTCGGCCCCGCTGGTGGGCGCGGTCGCCGGTGACGTTGTCCGCTACGCCGTCGCGCTGGCCGTCCTGCTGCTGTTCGCGTTCGCGCTGGGTTTTCGGGTACAGACCGATCCGCTGTCGGCGCTGGCCGCCTGCGCCTTGGTCATCGTCTTCGGCCTCACCCTGTGCTGGCTGTCGGTACTGGTGGGCATGGTCGCCGCGAGCCCGCAGGCGGTGCCGGGGATCGCGATGGCGGTCATCCTGCCGTTGACCTTCGGCAGCAACATCTTCGCCGATCCCGCGACCATGCCCGGCTGGCTGGAGGTTTGGATCGGCGTCAACCCCGTGAGCTACTTCGTGGACACCGTGCGCGGCCTGATGATCGGTGGCCCCGTGGCCGGTCCCCTCCTCGTGAGCCTGGTCGCTGTGGCCTGCTGCCATATTGTGCTCTTCCCCTTGGCGATCCAGGCCTACCTGCGGCGGGTCCGCTAGGTCCGGAAACGCCGCGCTCCGGCGTGTGGCCCCGGCGCACCGCCTCCGGAGGTGCTTCTACGGGCTCGTCAAGCCGAGTGTGGGGGTGGTGTCGTTCGCTCGCGCCTCGATCGCTTCGCGATCTCGGCAGCCTGGCGCGGTGTGTGGTCGGGGTAGTGCGGAGCACTGCGGGCAGCGACCGATTTCCGGCCGCTGCCCGCAGTTCGCTGTATTCGCTGTACAGGTGCTGGGCAGGCCCTTGGGGCTAGGGCCCTATGTCGGGGAGCTAGTGGTCCTCCCGCATCGCGGCGACGAGGCTCGCGGGCCGCATGTCGGTCCAGTTGCGCTCGACGTAGTCCAGCGCTTCCGCTCGGGAGGTCTCCCCCTGGGCGACCTCCCACCCCTCAGGGACCTCGGCGAAGGCCGGCCACAGCGAGTGCTGCCCCTCACCGTTGACCAGGACCAGGTAACGGGCGTCGTCGTTTTCGAAGGGGTTGCTCATCGTCGTCTCTCCTTACCGTGGTGGGTCGTCGTGCCCGGCGGCGGTGCCGGGCACGTCAGGGGCCGCCTCACCGCCCGCGGCGGGGACGGCGCTGGTCGGGAACCGTCTCGGCGAGCTCGCGCAGCCCGTCGGTGAAAGAGGTGGCGAGCCGTTGGACCGTCTCGCGCCGGTGCCGGTTGAACGAGTAGGTCCACGACAGCTCTAGGCGCTCGCCGACGACGCCGCCGGTGATGTCGAGGAGGTTGGTGCGCTCCTCGCCCGGCGCGTGGTCGGGGGCGGCCACGGGCAGGAAACGCCGGATCAGTCCGTCGCCGCCGTGGTCGCCGAAACGTCCCAGGTAGTTGAAGGCCACCGGTGCGTGGGGCACAGCGCGGGCCGCGTCGCCGCGAGGACTGTGGGCCAAGTAGCGCAGGGCACCGAAGCCGATGCCCCTCGGCGCCCTCCTCGTCTGGCGTTTGACAGCGGCCACGGTCTTCCTTGGGTCAGGCTGTGGCGGCACCTCCAGTAGCAGAGGGGAGATCGTGGTGAACCAGCCGACGGTGCGCGACAGGTCGATGTCGTCGAAGAGGTCCTCCCTGCCGTGCCCCTCCTTTTCGATGAGGATGCGCGAGGAGGCGCTCCAGTCGGTGAGCACCCGGGCTAGCACGGCGAGGAAGACGTCGTCGATGCGGCTGCGCAGCGCGCCGGGAACCTGCTGGAGCAGCGCACGGGTGGACTCCGGCGCCAGCACGGAGGTGACGACGTCCTGGGAGGCGACGTCGTTGCGGCCGTCGGTGCGGTCGAGGGGAATCCACGCCCCGGCGGCGTCGCCGAGCGCCTCCCAGTAGTCGGCTTCGTCGTCGAAGCCGCCCGTGTCGGTGAACTCGGCGAGGCGGTGCGCCCAGTCGCGAAACGGGGTGGTCTTGGGCCCCATGTCAACCGGGCGTCCTGCGTGGAGCTGCTCGTAGGCTGTGCCGAGGTCCTCCAGCAAGATCCGCAGGGAGACGGCGTCGACGACGAGATGGTGGGCCGACAGTAGCAATTGGGGGCGGCCCCCGCTGCCGGTGTCGAACACCAGCACCTCGAACAGCGGCCCCTCACTCAGCCGCCTCGGAGGTCGCTCTCGGCGTGCCTCGCGCTCGACCACCGCCTCGATGCCGTCGTCGTCGAGGCCGGTGGCGTCGACGACGCGCACCGCACGGTCCGGCTGCGCCGCGGCGTCGAGGTGCTGGCGCCAGCCCGACCCGGTCGGTTCGACGCGCGTCCGCAGCATGTCGTGGTGGTCCAGCAGGTACTCGGCGGCGCGCGCGAGGAGCGCCGGATCGGTTCCCTGCGCGATCTCGGCCCGCAGCGACATGTCGAAGTGCGCCGGGAAACGGGGGTGGGTCTCGAAGAACCAGTGCTGGATCGGGGTGAGCGGAACCTCCCCGGTGACGGGGGCCGTCTCGGCGGGCCCGCCGTGGGGCGCTCCGTCGGCAACGGCGGCGGCCAGCGCGGCGACGGTCTGGTGGAGGAACACGTCGCGGGAGGTGAGCTCCAGGCCCGCGCGGCGGGCCCGAGACACCAACTGGATGCTCAGGATCGAGTCACCGCCGAGGTCGAAGAAGTTGTCGTGGACCCCGACCTTCTCGACGCCCAGCAGTTCGCCCCAGATCTGGGCGAGCAGTGTCTCGGTCGCGCCCGTAGGCGGGGTGGAGTCGGTGGTGGCGAAGTCGCCGTCACTGGGCGCGGGCAGCGCCGCTCGGTCGAGTTTGCCGTTGGCGGTCAAGGGAATCCGGTCGAGGATCACCACGGCCGTAGGGACCATGTACTCTGGCAGCCGGCGTCTGGCCCCGTCGCGGATGTCGGCGGTGGTGGGCTCGGGCTGGCCCTCCTGGGCGACGACGTAGGCCACGAGCCGCCGCACGCCTGGCCGGTCCTCACGCGCCACGACGGCGGCGGAGGCCACTCCGGGCAGCGCCGCGACGGCGGCCTCGACCTCGCCCGGTTCGATACGGAACCCTCGGATCTTGACCTGCGCGTCGTTTCGGCCGCGAAACTCCAACTCGTGCTGGGCGGTCCAGCGGACGACGTCGCCGGTGCGGTACAGCCGACCGCCCGAGCCGAACGGGTCGGCCACGAAGCGCTGCGCGGTCAACCCCGCGGCGCCGTCGTAGCCCTGGGCCAGTGACTGGCCGCACAGGTAGAGCTCACCGAACACGCCGGGCGGCACCGGCCGTAGCCAAGCGTCCAGAACGTAGGCGCGCGTGCCGGGCATCGGCCGCCCGATCAGCGGATGATCGGCGCTGTCGACCCGCCAGACGGTACTGTTCACCGTGTTCTCGGTGGGGCCATAGAAGTTGTAGACACTGCCGGTGCCGGCCGCGGCGAGCCGGCGCAGGAGCGTCTCGTCCAACGCCTCGGCGCCGACGGTGAGCACCGTGAGGCGGTGGCGCTCCTCGGCCAGCAGCCCGGCCGTGATCAACTGGCTCAGGTAGGAGGGGGTCGTGTCGAGGTAGTCGATGCGGTGCTCGTCGAGGTAGCGGCACAGCGCCTCGGGGTCGGTGCGGGTCTGCTCGTCGATGATGTGCAACCGCTGGCCGTGCAGGAGCCACACGAGGGGGTCCCACGAGGCGTCGAAGGTCCATGCGGCCAGGTGGGCGGCGGTGAGCCCTCGTCTCGCGGCGTCTTCGGGCTCCAGGACCGCGCAGCGGTAGGCCGCGACCGTGGCGCGCAGGTTGGCGTGGGTGACGACGACCCCTTTGGGAGTTCCTGTCGAACCGGAGGTGTACATCACGTAGGCGGGATGCTCATCGTGGAGGGGACGTACCCGCTCGGCGTCGGTGAGCGGCCCGGCGGGGGTCGCCGGCGCCGGCTCGTCGACGATGGTGAGGGGTGGCGCGCCGGCCAGCCACGGGGCCGCGTCGGCCGTGGCCCGGGTGGCCAGGACGCGCCGCGCCCCCGACCTGCTCAGGACCGTGTGGGCGCGCTCCTGCGGGGCGGCCGGGTCGATGGGCACATAGGCCGCTCCCGCGCGTAACACCGCGAAGATGGTGGCCACCGCCCAGGTCGTGCGCGGCAGCAGTACCGCCACCCGGTCGCCGGGGCCGACGCCCTCGGCGATGAGCCGGCGGGCGAGCCGGTTGACGCGCTCGTCGAGCTCGACAAAGGACAGGGTCGTTTCCCCGCAGGTCAAAGCCGGCTGGTGGGCGTGGGGCGCGTCTTGAGCGGCCAATTCGGCGAGCCCGTCGAGGACGTGGCCGCCGCTGGGGAGGGACGCTGCGGTGCCCGCCGCCGCGAGGACGGCCTCGCGCTGGACGGTCGGTGTCGACTCCAGTGTGCGCAGCGGCGCGGTGGGCCGCTCGGCGAGGGCGTGCAGGAACGTGCACAGATGGGAGACGAAGCGGTCGACGGTGGCGGCGTCGAACAGGTCGGTGTCGTACTCGACCGAGCCGAGAAGCCGCCCGCCGGTCTCGAAGAAGTCGACGCTCAGGTCGAACAGGGAGTGGCCCCGCGACAGCGGGTGTTCGGTGACGGTCAGCCCCTCGATCCACCACTGCTCGACCGGCGCGTTTTGCAGGGCCACGAGTGCCTGGACCAGGGTGGGGCGGGAGGGGTCGCGCTGGGGGGCGACGGCGTCGACGACCGTGTCGAAGGGGACGTCGCCGTGCTCGAAGGCCCCGAGGGTGACCTCGCGGACGGTCCGCAGCAGCTCCTGTCCGGTAGCCGACTCGTCGACGCGGGTACGCAACGCCAGCGTGTTGACGAAGAAACCGACGACCTCCTCCAACTCGGCGCGTTCGCGCCCGGAGGTCACCGTGCCGACGACGATGTCGTCTTGGCCGGTGTGGCGCGCCAGGACGACCTGGACGGCGGCGGTCAGCACCATGAACAGGGTGACGTCGCCGGCCGTCTCCAGGGCGCGTACGGCGCGCAGGGTCGTCTCGGGGACCTCGAAGGTGCGGTTCGTACCGTGCCCGCGGCGCATCGGGGGGCGGGGGCGGTCGGTGGGCAGGTCGAGGGGTTCGGCGTCGGCCAGCAGCTCGCGCCAGTGGTCGAGACGTCGCTGGAAGCGCTCCGACTCCAGGTAGGCGTCCTGCCAAGCGGCGAAGTCAGCGTACTGCACGGGCAGGGGGGCGAGCCCGGCCTCGCGCACAATCTGGCGCGGGTCGGTCGCGCCCGCAGCGGCGGCCCGGTAAAGGGCGCCGAGCTCGCGTGTCATCACCCCCAGCGACCAGGCGTCCACGACGATGTGGTGGATGCCGAGCACGAGAAGATGCTCGTCGGTGTCGATGGTGGCCAGCAGCGCCCGGATGAGCGGTCCCCTGCCGAGATCGAACAGGCGGTGGATGAACTCGTCGGCGAGGGTGTCCAGCTCGGCTGCGCGCTGCTCGGCGGGCGAACCGGTGAGATCCGTTTGGACGAGGTCGACCCCGTGCCGGTCGTGGATCACCTGCACCGGCCGGCCATCGCGCTCCTCGAAGGTGGTGCGCAGCGACTCGTGTCGGTGGACCAGGGCGTCGATCGCCGCGCTGAGCGCGGCGGTGTCCAGCGGCCCGTGCAGCCGCAGCGCGCAGCCGGAGTTGTACTCGGCGCTGCCGCCCTCGTAGCGGTCGAGGAACCACAGCCGGCGCTGGGGCGCGGACAGCGGCAGCCGGCCGTCGCGGGGGACCGGCGTGAGGGCGGGCACCGTCTCGTCGGTGGCCTCCTCTGGCTCCGCGTCGAGGAGGCGTGCCAGCTCGGCGATCGTGGGATGGTCGAAGGCAGTACGCACCGGCAGGCGTGTGCCCAGCGTGTCGGCGACCCGCGAGAGCATCCGGATGACGCCGACCGAGTCTCCGCCGACCCGGAAGAAGTTGTCGTGGACACCGACCCGTTCCGCCCCCAGCAGGTCACGCCACACCTGGGCGAGCGTGTGCTCGGTCGCTGTGCGCGGCGCGACGTGCCCGGCCTCGGATTGACCGGCCCAGTCGACGGCGGGCAGCGAGGCGCGGTCGACCTTGCCGTTAGGGGTCAGCGGGATCGCGTCGCAGCGAACAAAGGCGGCGGGCATCATATAGGCGGGCAGTTCCCGGGCGGCGGCCTCGCGCAACCGTTCGGGGGTGGGTGTCGCGCCGGAGGCGGGGACGACGTGAGCGACCAGGCGCTGCTCGCCGCCGGTGCGGTCCACGGTGACGACCGCCTGCGCCACGTCGGCCAGCGCGCTCAGGACCGCTTCGATCTCGCCCGGCTCGATCCGATGGCCGCGCACCTTGACCTGGTCGTCGACTCGGCCGAGGAACTCCAGCTCGCCGTCGGGGCGGCGGCGGACCAGGTCGCCCGACCGGTACATGCGGGCCCCGGGCGGGCCGAAGGGGTCGGCCACGAAACGCGCGGCCGTGAGGCCGGGGCGGTTCCAGTAGCCGTGGGCGAGCCCTTCCCCCGCGATGTGGAGCTCGCCGGGGACGCCGTCGCGCACCGGGCGTAGCCAGCGGTCGAGCACGTGGATACGGGTGCCCGCGACCGGGTCACCCAACTGCGGCGGCGCCGTTCCCGACAGCGGCGGGCTCATCGTGGCGCATACCGTGGCCTCGGTGGGACCGTAGGCGTTGTACACCTTCCGGTCCTGCGAAAACGTGTCGATCAGCTCTCCGGGGCAGTTTTCCCCGGCGACGAGCAGGTGGTCGACGGGGCCGAGTTCCTGGGGGGCCAGACCGGGCAGGAGGGAGGGCGGCAGGGTGAGGTGGCTGACGCGATGGGTGCGCAGCGCCTCGGGAAGCCCCTCCCCCAGCAGGGAGCTTCGGGGGAGCAGGACCGCCGCCGCCCCGTTGAGCAGGGCCACGGTGAGTTCGGCGATGGAGGCGTCGAAACTGGGCGAGGCGAATTGCAGCACCCGCACGCCGGGGCCGACCCGCATACGCTGCCCCTGGGTGGTGGCGAGCGCCGCCAGACCGCGATGGGCGACGACCACCCCCTTGGGACGGCCGGTCGAGCCCGAGGTGTAGATCATGTAGGCCGCGTCCTCAACCGTCACGCTCTCGCGCAGCAGTGGGGCCTGCGCGATCTCGGCGGCCTCTGGAGCGAGGTCGATCCGGGGGGCGGTGCCGGGTAGCAGGTCGGCGACTCCGGTGGGGGCGATGAGGGCGCCGAGGTCGGCGTCGGCGGCGATGTAGCTGAGCCGCTCGTGCGGGTACTCCGGGTCGAGCGGCACGTAGACGGCGCCGGCGTAGACCACCCCCATGAGCGCCGCGCCCAGGTCGGTTCCGCGCTCCAGGCAGACCCCCACCCGTTCACCGCGCCGGATACCGCGCGAGCGCAGGTAGCCGGCGATGCGGGCCGCACGCGCGTCGAGGTCGGCGTAGCTCAGGGTTTCGTCGGCCCCGATGAGGGCCGCGGCGTCGGGGTGTCGGGCGGCCTGCTCGGCGACGAGGTCGCCAAGGGGACGCGGCTCCGGCGGCGGCGGTCCGGTGGCGGCCAACCGCGCCCGTCGCGCCTGGTGTTCGTCAAGCCGGTGGATCGCGCGCAGGGGACGCTCGTCCTCGACGCAGGCCAACACGTGTCGCACCTCGTCGACGAAGCGGGCCACGGTGGCGGTGTCGAAGATGTCGGTGTTGAACTCGGCCGAGCCGTCGACGGCTTCGCCGTTCTCGTGGAACTCCAGGGTCAGGTCGAAGACGGCGTGCTCACGCCGGATGGGCAGGGTACGGACCTCCAGCCCGCCCAAGCCCGCTTCCGCCTCGGTGGCGGCGTTGTGGAAGACGACCGCGGCTTGAACGAGGGGCGGGACGGCGGGGTCGCGTTCGGTGAGGACCGCGTCGACCACCGCGTCGAAGGGCACCTCGGCGTGGTCGAAGTCGGCCAAGACGTCGTCTCGGGTCCGTTCGAGGTTGCCGGCAAAGGACAGGGTCTCGTCGACCTGGCCGCGCAGCGCGAGCGTGTTGACGAAGAAGCCCATGAGCCCGTGCAGGCGGCTGTCGTCGCGGCCGGCGGTGACGGTTCCCAGGACCACGTCCTCGCTGCGGGTCCAGCGCGCCATGGCGATGCGGACGGCGGTCATGAGCCCCATGAACAGGTTGGCGCCGCGCTGTCTGGCCACCCGCTCCAGGGAGGCGGTCAGCTCGGGCTCCAGGTGGAAGGGGTGGCTCTGGCCTCGCGTGCTGCGCACCGGCGGGCGGGGGCGGTCGGTGGGAAACTCCAGCGAGGGCGCGCCGAGGAGCCGGTCGCGCCAGTGCTGGAGCGACCGCTCGTAGGCCTGTCCGCTGAGCCGGTCGCGTTGCCAGGCGGCGTAGTCGGCGTACTGCAACGGAAGCGGGTCCAGGACCGCGGCGAGGTCGGCGCCGGTACGCTCGGGCTCGACGGTGGCGGTGGTGTAGAGGCGGTCCAGTTCGGTGCGGAACACGCCCAGGGACCAGCCGTCGGTGATGATGTGGTGCATGACGACGAGCAGCACGTGGCAGCGCTCGTCGACCCGCACCAGGCTGGTCCGCAGCAGCGGCCCCGTCTCCAGGTCGAAGGGGCGAGCGTAGCCGCGGTGGAGAAGGTCGGCCTGCTCATCCTCGTCGGCGGGTGCGTCGATGACGGGCAGGTGGGCCTCCCAGGGGGCGCCGACGACCTGCTTGCCCACGCCGTCGACCTCGTGGAAGGTGGTGCGCAGCACCTCGTGTCGGTGGATCAGGGCGGTCAGCGCCCGCTGCAACGCGGCGACGTCGAGGGAGCCACGGATCTGGAGGGCGAAGCCGGAGTTGTAGTCGACGCGGCCGGGATCGAACCGGTCGAGGACCCACAGCCGCTGCTGGGCCAACGACGGGGCCATCGGGGTGTCGCGGGAGACGCGCGGGATCTCGGGGCTGCGCTTCTCCTTCCCGCGGAGCCTGCGCAACATCTCTTCCTGGACGCGGGTGCGGTCCTGCGGCGGCGCGGGGGAACCGGGGGTGGCCGGCTCACGCGCGCCCTCACGGGCGTTGTTCATGGTGGGTCCTCATCATCGGAGGTGCTCGTGGCAGGTCAGGCCACCGCGGGCCGCGCCGGTGCGCGCGGCCCGCGGGGTCACGGGGGTCATGTCCCCATCTGGTCGGCGAGAGCGGCTTCGACGGCGGTGGCGTAGGAACGGACGGTCTGGTGGTCGAACAGCGCCCGCGTGGGGACGGCGATGTCGAGGGTGTCTTTGATCTCCCTGACGACCTGGACGCTCTTCAGGGAGTCGCCGCCGATGTCGAAGAAATTGTCGTGGCGACCGACCCGCTCCAGGTTGAGCGTTTTGGCCCAGATCTCGGCGACGACCTCTTCGGTGACGCCCTCCGGTGCCGCGTAGTCGGATTCGACGAGCCCCGCCCAGTCGGGTTCGGGCAGCTTGGGACGGTCGACCTTGCCGTTGTGGTTGATGGGCAGCTCGGGCACGACGGTGAGCACCGAGGGGACCATGTAGGCGGGCAGTGTTTGGGCCAGCCTCTCCCGGACGGCTCGAGTGTCGGGGGGCTGGGAGCCGGCCGCGGTCAGGTATCCGGCCAGAACCTGGCCGCCGGAGGGGGCCTCCACCACGGTGGCCGCGGCCTGTGCGACCTCCGGGAGCCGGGCCAGGGCACTTTCGACCTCTCCCAGCTCGAGACGGAAACCGCGCAGCTTGATCTGGCCGTCGGCCCGACCCACGAACTCGATGTGGCCCTCGCCGTTCCAACGCACCAGGTCGCCGGTGCGGTACAACCGTCCACCCGAGCCGAACGGGTCGGCCACGAAGCGCTCCGCGGTCAACCCGGGACGGGCGTCGTAACCACGGGCCAGCCCGTCACCGGAGATGTAGAGCTCACCGACCGCGCCTACGGGGACCGGGCGCAGGGCCGCATCCAGGATGTGGGTACGGGTGCCGTCCATGGGGCGGCCGATGGGGCAGTCTTCGGCCAGGGCTCGCTCAAGGCTGATCGGGGTGCAGGTCGCGAAGGTCGTGGTCTCGGTGGGTCCGTAGCCGTTTACGACCTCGGTGTCCGGGCAGGCTCGCCGCACGCGGGCGATCGAGGAGGGCTCGGCCGCCTCGCCGCCGATCCACACCTGGCGCAGTCCGCTGAAGCAGCCCGGCTCCTGCTGGGAGAACAGGTTGAACAGGGCCGTGGTCACGAACAGCGCGCTCACCCCGTGGTCGCGGACACTTCCCGCGACCAGTTCCGTGGAGATCTCCTCCTCGGCGGCGACGACGGTCCCACCGTTGAGCAGGGGGACCCAGATTTCGTAGGTCGCAGCGTCGAAGGCGTGGGGGGAGTGGAACAGGACCCGTTCGTGGTCGCCGCTCCAGCGCCGATCCGCGGCCAGGCTCGCGATGTTGCGGTGGTCGACCACGACGCCCTTGGGCACGCCGGTGGAGCCGGAGGTGAACATCACGTAGGCGGCAGAGGCGGGGAGGGGCTCCGCGCGCTGCGCCCGGGCTGTTGCCTCTCGGGGCGGCGCGGCGGCGGGGTCGATACCGTCGGTCGAGAGGTCCTCCGGCTCGTAGTGGAGCAGGGTCGCCACCCCTGCCTGGGCACACCTATCGGCGGTCGTGGAGTCGACGATCGCGACGGTGGCCCCGGTGTCGGCGGCCAGGGCGGCCACACGTTCGGCCGGAACCGCGCTGTGCACGGGGACGTAGGCGGCGCCGGCCTTGAGGACGGCCAACATGGCGACGACGACACGCGGGGACCTCGGCAGCGCCAGCAGCACCCTGGACTCGGCGGCGACGCCGTGGGCGCGCAGGTGGTCGGCGAGTTCGGTGGCCCGTGCGTCCAGCTCGGCGTAGCTCCACTCGCCGTCGGCGGCGACGAGCGCGGTCGCTTCAGGGGAACGGCGCACCTGCCGGGCGAACAGCTCGGGGACCGAGTGCTCCGGACGCTCGCTCGCACCGCCGTCGACGAAAGCGGCGACGGCGGCGGGGTCCGCACCGGCCATCCGCCCCAGGGGACGCTGCGGGTCGTGGACGAGCGAGGCCAGAATCCGCTCCAGGTCGCCGAGCAGGCGATGGACGGTGGCGGTGTCGAAGCACGCCGGCTCGTATCCGATCAGTAGGCGGATGCGCTCGGTGACGTAAGCGCTGAGCGTCAGCGGGTAGTTGGTGGCCTCGTTGGCGGTGACGTCGCCGATGGTCAGGCCGTGCTCGTGGGCGGCCCGCTCGTCGACGGGGTAGTTCTCGACTACGACCAGGCTGTCGAACAGTTGGGTGTCTCCTTGGAGCCCGGCCTCGGCCTGGATGGTGCTCAGGGGCAGGTAGTCGTGCGCGCGGGCGGCCACCTGCCGTTCCTGGAGGTCGCGGAGCCAGGTGGCGGCGGGGGTGGCGGGGTCGATGCTCACGCGCACCGGCAAGGTGTTGATGAACAGCCCCAGCGCCTCTTCCACCCCGGGCAACTCGGCCGGACGCCCCGAGGTCGTGGCCCCGAAAA
>NZ_BAABDD010000020.1:0-93850 GCF_039539445.1 Salinactinospora qingdaonensis | reverse complement strand
GTCCACGACGCCGGATGGTCGGCGTTCGTGAACATGCTGGAATACAAAGCCGCCCGCTACGGCCGCACCTTCGTGAAGGTCGGCCGGTTCGAGCCCACCTCCCAGGTCTGCTCGCAGTGCGGCGTCAAGGATGGACCCAAGCCGCTGCACGTGCGCGAATGGACGTGCGGCGGCTGTGGAGTCGTCCTGGACCGCGACATCAATGCGGCGGTCAACATCGCTAGGGCGGCCGGACTGGCCGCATCAGCCTGTGGAGCGCAGGTAAGACCCGAGCACGCTCGGGCACAGCGCGATGAAGCAGGAACCCACCGAAGCGGCCAGGTGGCCGCCGTAGGAATCCCCGGCCTTTAGGCCAGGGAGCGGAAGTCAACAGTGGTTGCGGCGGATGCCGTGGGCGAGCCTGGTCTTGCCGACGATCTGTAGAAACCGGTGCAGGGTCTCCCGGGTGGCGGTCCACTGCGCGAACGGCATCGGGGGGAACACGTCGTCGTTGGTCGCGACCGTCATCTTTGCCTCCGTCGCCGCTGTGGGCCGCCCCGGTCCTGTGGCGTCGTCGGCCGGTCACTGCACCGGCCGTGCGTACTGTGAGGAAACGTTCACGGTGAGTCTAAAGTCACCGTTGCAGCGGGGCGCTACCGGCGCGCCGTGGCGGGGCGGAGCCGGTGCGCCACGGCTGGAGCCCGGGGTGGACTCCAGCCGTATGCCGGTTCGCGGGGCCGAAGCGGCGGTGCGGGCACCCGGGGGCGTGTGCCCGCACCGGTTGGACGACCGAGCGAGGTTCTGTTGTCGGCAGAGGCGGTGCGGGTGGGGGCGAGCGCCGTCTCAAGCTGCCGAGATCGCGCAGCGATCGAGGCACGAGGGGACGAAGAACACCTCCACGGCCCTCACATCCCAGCCCTTTGAACAACAGAACCTAGGAGTCCCAACTGCGTAGCGCTTTGGAGATCTCGGCGGCACCGGAGATCACCTCGTCGAGGATCAGGGCGGCGCGTTCGTCGTCGATGCGGTACTGCGGTCCCGCGACGCTGAGCGCGGCCACGACCTTGTTGCCGGCCTTGATCGGCGCGGCGGCGGCCCAGACGTCCTCGTCGACCTCGGCTGAGCTTTGCGCCCACCCTTGCTCGACGATGGTGGGCAGTTCGGCCAGCACTGCCTCTTGCCGCTCCTGCGACGGTTGGGACTCCAACCGGTCGAAGTAGCGGCGCGCCCATTCCTGGCCCATGCCTGCCAGGAGCGCTTTTGCGCCGGCCCCCTGGTGCAGGCTCATGATCTGGCCGGGGCGAAACGACAGTCGTACGGAGCGGTCCGACTGCGATATCTCGGTGCAGGTAGCGAAGTCGCCGACGCGCCGGATGACCAGCGCCGTCTCGCCGGTGACCGAGGAGAGCCGTTCGACCATCGGCCGCAGCAGGTGCGACATCCGCATGGTCCGCTCTGCGTTCTCCGCCAGGGCCAGAATCCGCGGAGAGAGCACGTAGGTGCCGCCCTTGTCCTCCTCCACGAGGTCCAGTTCCCGCAGCAACGAGATGAAGCGGTAGGCAGAGGGGACCGAGATGCCGACACCTTGGGCGATCTCCTCCACGGTGAGTTCAGGGGACTGTTCGGAGAACAGCAGCAGGACCTTCAGGGCTCGCCGGGCGCTGTCCACGCCCGGGGTACGCCCTCCCGCCTCCGCCACGTCGCCTTTCTCCTCTCTGACTGTTCCACGCTGCGGTTTCCCGCAGCGTGTCCCCCGTTTTCCGAGGGAGGCACCGAAACCCACATAGTGCCAGATCCCGGTCTTTTCCTCATTCGCGCGAAGACAGAGCGGTTAGCTGGAGTAGGTGCCCACGACGCGGTTCTGTTCGATGATGGCCTCGGCGTAGTCGGCGAGGAACTCCTCGCGGGTGGGTTCGCCCTTGACCGCCGTGTTCAGCGCGTAGACCCAGAAGTAGTAGTGGTGGGTGCCGTGGCCGGGCGGCGGCTGGGGGCCGCTGTAGGCTTTCTCGCCGAGCGTGTTGGGGCCTTCTCGGTGGTTACGACCACTGCCGGCGCCTTCGACCCAGGTGGTCGAGGGGGCGATGCCGTAGCAGACCCAGTGGACGAACCCCCGCGGCAGCGGAGCGTCCGGGTCGTGCATGATCACCGCGAGTTCCACCGTTCCCTCGGGCACGCCGGTGATCTTGAGGTCCGGCGCCACGTTGCCGTGGTCGGCGCTGTGGAGGTCGGGAATCCGTTCACCGGCGTCGAACTGGCGGCACGAAATCGAAAGGTCCGCGATATTCAGCGGCATTTTCGCTGCTCCTTAGTCCTGTCTGTCGTGTGCTTTTTCTTGGCGTCGATTCTTCGGGGCGGTTTTCGGCGTTTCACGTCACCGCCCGCACCGTGCGCAGGATCTGCTCAGCGACCACATCCGGGTCTTCTTCCGGGATGTAGTGGTCGACCCCGGCCACCTCGACGGCGTGGAAGTCCGGTCGCAGGCTGCGCGTGGCGGCGAAGGCCCGTTTCGAGACGATCCGGCTGTGCTCGCCGCGCAGCAGGGTCACCGGAACGGCGACCTCCCGGGTCTGCGTGTCGAAGTCCCGCCGCAGCCCCTCGACCGTGCGCACCATCGCCGTGGGGGCGGCCAGCGCGCGCACCCCGTCGTGGTCGGCGACGTAGCCGTAGCCGGCGCGGCGCTCGATAGCGTCGTCGGGCAGTAGCGGGTACCGATGGCGCAGGTAGCTCCGGACCTCGGTGATCGTCTCGAATCTCCGGTCGCCCCCGCGGACCCGAGATTCGAGGTCGTCCAACACCTGCGCCTCGACATAGGGCGTGTAGTCGACCGCGACCACCCCCACCACCACCTCGGGATGCTGGTGGGCCAGGACCACCGCGTTGCGCGCACCCAGCGAGTGCCCGCACACCACCACCGGACCGCAGCCCAGTTCGGTGACGAGATCGAGCACGTCTGAGCAGTACTCGGCGGCGCCGTAGCCGGTGGCGGGCTTGTCGCTGCGCCCGTGGCCGCGTTGGTCGACCGCGATCGTGCGCACCCCGTTACCGAGGCGCGCCACGACCGGGTCCCACACGCCCAGGTTCGCGGTCGTGCCGTGCAGCAGCACCACCGTCGGGCCCGAGCCGGTGTCACGGAAGCACAGGCTGACGTCGCCGCCACGGGTGTGGCGGGTATCGCTGATCATCGCGGGCCGACTCAGACCGGTGTAATCTCGGAGAGCGCCTTGCGCACCGTGACCAGCCCGCGCAGGATGTCGGCGCGTTTGGCCGCGACATCGCCCTCCCCGTAGGGGTAGATGCCGTCCTCGGTCTTCATGCCCAGCTTGTTCTGCTTGGTCAGGTCGGTCACCAGCGGTGAGATGCCCGACTCGTTGGACAGGTCGGGGTTGAGGTAGCTCGACACCGATTCGTAGATGTCGAGGCCGGCCATGTCGAGCAGCCGCATCGGGCCGATGACCGCCAGCTTGTAGCCGATCCCCCACTTCACGCAGGTGTCCAGGTCCTCCTGGGTGGCCACGCCCTGCTCGACCAGCGACAGGCACTCGCGCATGATCGCGTACAGCACCCGGTTCTCGATGAAGCCGGGCACCTCCTTTTCGATGACCGCCTCGTAGCCGAACGCCTTGACGATGCCCACCAGCGCGTCCTCGACCTCGGCGGTGGTCTGCTCGCCCCTGATGACCTCGATCATCGGAATCAAGTGGGGCGGGTTCGACCAGTGCATGCCGATGAAGCGTTCCGGGTGGGACATGGCGCCCGCCATGTCCGAGATCGGGATGCCCGAGGTGTTGGTGGCGATGATGACCTCGGCGCCGACCGCGGCCTCGATTTGGGCGAGGACGCTCTTCTTCAGCTCCAGCTTCTCCGGAACCGCCTCGATGACGAGGTCGGCGCCGGTGAGCGCCGTGGCGAGGTCCAGTTCGTAGGACACCGAACCGCCGGGCACGGTGGGGATCTCGAGCTGGTTCAGCACCGACGAAGCGGTGGTGCACGCGGTCTCGGCCCGCTGGAGCGCCTCCTCGCTGATGTCGTTGAGGCGGACCGTGGAACCGTAGCGGGCCAACAGTGCGGCGATGCCGGGGCCCATGGTGCCCGAGCCGATCACGGCGCTGGTCTTAGGGACGTTCATGGTGTCCTCTCCTTGGCATTGTGCTGGTTGTGTCGTATGCCGCGCGCGGGGCCGTGCGCTCACGCCCCCTCGTAGCCCCGGAGGGCCCCACTGCCCGCGCGCCCTTCGAGGGCGTCGAGTTTGCGGTTGAAGTACATCCAGTAGTTGTCCTTGGCCCGCTCGGGGTAGATGACCTCGTGCTTTTCGATGGTTTCGGCGGCGCTGGGCGGGGCGTGGCCCAACCCTGAGGCAGCCAGGGCGAGCTGTGCCTTGGCGGCCTTCTCCAGGAAGATCCCCGAGAGGGTGGCCTCCTTGACGTTCCTGCCCACGAAGGCCACACCGTGGTTGGCCAGCAGTACCGCTTCGGCCGGGCCGAGCGTGCGGGCCACGGCGGTCCCCAGCGGCTGGGTGGTGATGATGTGGCTGGTCTCGGTGAAGCGCGGTACCCCGTGGTGGGCGAACCACACCGCGTGGTTGACGTAGGGGCCGAGTTCGGCGTCTGTGGCGCCGAAGATCGTGGAGTGGAACGGGTGGGAGTGGCCGACGACGTTGACTTCGGGGCGGGCGAGCATGATCTCGCTGTGCAGCGGCCATTCCAGGTGCCGCAGCCCCTGTCCCTCCAAGACGTTGCCGTCGAAGTCGATCAGGATGAAGTCCTCGCCGGTGACTTCCTCCAGGCCGAGGTTGCCCTGTTTGAGCCACAGGCCGCGGCCGTGGGGGTCCCGGTAGGAAAGGTGGCCCATCGACATGTCGCCGTGGCCTTCCAACTCCAAGATCCGGTGTGCTCTGGCGACGTCGTGGAGCACGGTGGCGATGGAGCCGTCCTGGCGGTGCAGGGCGTCACTGTACGGGCTGTGTGGCATGTGGACTCTTCCGGTTGTGCCGGCGCCGCCCGGTGGGGCGGCGCCGGTGTCGAATCAACGTGGTGGTGGCCGGTCAGGCTCGGGCCGCGGCCCGAGCCTCGGCCACGCTGCGGCCCCCGACACGGTGGTGGACCCGCCCGCCGGTGGCCACGGCGACACAGATGAGCAGCTCGTCGGGGCGCGGCGCGTCGGCTGCGGTCAGCGTGACGGCGTCGTAGTGGGAGCGGACATAGACGTCGTCTTTGAAGGCCAGCGGGATGTCGATGGGGGTGCCGGGCGCGGCGGTCTTGGTGGCCGAGGAGATCCACGCCAGCCCCCCACCCACGGCCGCGCGCAGCGCATCGCCGAAGGTCGTGGTGATGCAGGCGACCACGTGCTCCTGCTCGCCGTCGGTTCCGGCGATGCCGCCCTTGCCGTAGCTTTGCGGCTCCCGACCTCCCAGCAGCGCCACGGCCCGGGTGCCCAGCGCCGTCCCGAGGGCGGCGCTGGGCTCGGTCAGGGCGGACAGGTCGGTGACGTAGCCGCCGGCGAAGGGGTTGCGGATCACCACGCCGCAGGCGGCCTTGACCAGCGGCTCCCCGGCCTTGGGGCCGTTCTCGTGGACCGTCTCCTCGACGGTGCCCACCCAGCGGCGCACCTGGTAGCTGTCCTCGACGGTGGCGTGCGCGCTCATCCTCACCTCTGCTTCCCGGCCGCGCCGGCGCCGTGGCGCAGCGGGTCCGTGGGGTCGTAGACCGCGGTCTCCAGGTTCTCCGGGCCGAACTGGTTGCCTTCGGCCATACGCCGGGTCGCGGCGTAGTCGGCCGAACGCTGCTGGCAGCGGTCGGTGATCGGCCGCTCCAGGCGCTCCCAGTCGCGCAGCGCCGCCGCGAATGCGTCGCTGTCGTCGTCGGCGGCAGTCGCGGCCGTGGCCAGGGTGTAGGCGTTGGCCATCGCGGTCCCGGCGCCTTGGGCCAGCGCCGGGCACATCGCGTGGGCGGAGTCGCCCACCAGCGCCACGCGCCCGTGGGACCAGTGCCGCAGCTTGGTGGTTTGGTAGCCGTAGTAGCGGGCGTCCTCAGCTACGGCGGCCGACTTGAGCACCGGGGTGAGTTCCGGGAAGACCGATGTCCACAGGTCCAGGTCGATCGGGGTCTGGCTGCCCTGCTCGTCGGCACGGGGCGCACCCAGCGCGACGTAGAGCTCCCGCTCGTTGCAGGGCACGTACAGCACCCGCAGGTAACGCGGCTCCAGGTTCCAGAAGTCGATGACGTTGTCCCACTCGCCGGGGCCGAGTTCGGCCTTGTGGCGCGGCACCAGGAAGCGGATGATGCCGTCGCGGGACTTCCACCGGTCCTGCTCGAAGCCGATGGAGTCGCGGACCTTGGAGCGCACCCCGTCGGCGCCGACCACGAGGTCGGCCTCGAAGGTCTCACCCGAGGCCAGCGTGATCGAGCCGGCCGGATCGGCGGCCACGACCTCCGAGCCGCTGCGCACCTCCACCCCGGCGCGCAGTGCCGCATCCAGCAGGCTGCGGTGCAGGTGGGGGCGGGTTAGCGTGCGCCAGCGCAGGTCACCGAACTCTTCGCGTGAGACGGTGGAGCCGTGCATCCGCGTCTCGTAGTAGGGCGGGGTCATCGAATCGGCGAGCACCGCGTCGTAGGCGCCGATCGCTTCCAGCACCTTGATGCTGTTCTCCCACAAGACGATGCCCGCGCCCTGCTCCCGTAACTCGTTTCCCTTCTCGTGGAGGCGTACCGTCCAGCCGCGCAGTGCTAGGGCGGTGGCCGCGGTCAGTCCCGCGAATCCCGCTCCCGAGATCTCGGCGTGGCGGCCGTTCTCGCTGGTGGTCAATGTCATTGGCCCTTCGTTGCTGTGGGTGCCCGGCGGCTGTGTCCCGTTAGTTCTCGGCGTAGTAGGACTCGGTGAACTCCGGGGCGTAGACGTCTTCGGCCGCGGGCGGGGTGCCTTCGAGGACGCCCTGGTCGGCGAGGATGTCGATGGTGGCGTTCCACTTGTCCTCGGTCATCGCCCCCAGGCCCAGCTCCTCGGTGGCGTCGCTGGTGAAGGTGTGGTCGATGTCGGCCTGTAGCTGCTCCTCGAACAGTCCGGCGTTGTCGGCCTGTTCGGGGGAGGTCTCAGCCAAAAGCTGCGCGGTCTCACCGGGGTTCTCGTTGACGTAGTCGAAGGCGCGCAGGTAGGCGTTGGTGAACCGCTGGACGAGGTCGCTGTTGTCCTCGACCATCTCGTCGCTGGTGACCAGGCCGGAGCCGTAGGCTTCGTAGCCGGCGTCGGAGCCTTGCAGGATGCTCAGTGCCCCCTCGCCGCCGGCGGCGTCCTCCAAGATGGGAACCTCGGCGTCGATGTAGCACACGACCGAGTCGACTTGGCCTTCGACGAGGTAGTTCTCGTAGGGCGGGGTGACCGTGACCTCCTCCATCTCGTCGCGCTCGATGCCGTTGGCCTGGAGCAGCGCCTTGTAGAAGATGAAGGTGGAGCCGCCCGGGTGCACGCCCACCTTCGACCCGCGCAGATCCTCCACCGAGTCGAGTTCGAGGTTGTCGGCCAGCGAGCACATCCCCAGCGGGGAGACCTGGTTGACCGCGGCCAAGGTCTGCACCGGAACGTTCTGGGAGCGCGCGGTCACCAGGGAGGGCAGGTCGGCGAAGCCGAAGTCGGCTTGGCCCTTGCCCACGATGCGCAGCGCGTCGGGCGAGCCGGAGCCGGTGGTGATCTCCTCGACGTTGATGTTTTCTTCCTCGAAGTAGCCCATCTCCCGGGCCACGTAGAACATCCCGTGGTTGCCGCGCAGTTGGTAGTCGAGTTGGACGGTGACGGTGTCGGGCTCGCCGCCGCTGCCCTGCTCGGCGGATTCACCGGAACCACAGGCGGTGGCCAGCAGCAAAACGGCGGAGCCGGCGAAAGCAGCCGACTTCTTGAGGTTGGTCATGGCGTGCTCCGTAGGAGATCAGAGGTGAATGGTGAGAGGTGGTGCCACGAGCGGGACAGTCGGGTGGTGAGAAGAGCGGCGGTGGACTGTCACTGTTCGGCGTCGCGGATGTGGGGGAACGTGCGTGCGAGAACGAGTTCCACCAATGACATGCCGTAGTAGAGGACCAGGCCCAGCAGTGAGACCACGATGAGTGCGGAGAACATCAAAGGTGTGTCGAGCTGGGTCGAGGCGAATTGGATGAGGTAGCCCAACCCGTCTGAGGCGCCGGCGAATTCGGCGACGACCGCGCCGATCACGGCGAGGGTGATCGCGATCCGCATTCCGGCGAACAGGTAGGGCAGTGAGGTCGGTATCTGGATTCTGGTCAGAATCTGGTTGCGGGTGGCTCCCACGGATCTCATGAGCAGCAGCAGATCCTGGTCGATGCTTCTGAGCCCGACGAGCATGTTGAGCGTGATCGGGAAGAAGGCGATCACGACGACCAGCAGCAGTTTCGGGGTCAGCTCGTAGCCGAACCACAGAATGAAGATGGGGGCCAGCGCCACTTTGGGCACGACCTGGAAAAGCACGATGAGTGGATAGATCGCGCGGTACAGCCAGTTGAAGCGTGCGATCAGCACGGCCAGCGCGATTCCCACGGCGACGCTGATGAGGAAGCCGTAGACGATTTCTTGGGTGGTGACCCAGGTGGCCGCCGCCAGCAGTTCCCGCGACTGCCAGGTTTCGGCGATGAACTCACTGGGCTTGGCGAGGACGAATTCGGAGATTCCGAGGATCTCGACGGCGAGTTCCCAGACGATGAGGATGCCGACCAGGACCAGCGCGCTCGGCCACGCGCTGGCGAACCACTTTCTCAGCTTGCCTGGGCCGCGAACACCGGGTTCGGTGGCGGGTTCGCGCTTGGCGGCTGTCGGGGTCGCCATTGTCAGACCATCGCTTTCGGTTCGAGGAGGTCGCGCAGCCTCCCGGAGTAGGCGGTGAAGGTCGGGTCGCCGAAAACATCCCGGGTCCGTGGCCGCTCTAGCTCGATGTCGAGGGTTTCGATGATGCGGCCGGGGTCGCGGCCCATCACGTGGACGGTGTCGGAGAGGAAGATCGCCTCGCCGATCGAATGGGTGACGAAGATGATGGTCTTGCCGGTCGCCGCCCAGATTTCGGCGAGCTTCTCGTTCATCTCGTCGCGGGTGATGGCGTCGAGCGCGCCGAAGGGTTCGTCCATCAGCAAAATGGCCGGGTCCATCGCCAAGGCGCGGGCGATCGAGACACGCTGGGCCATACCGCCTGAGAGTTGGTGCGGCAGTTTGTCGCCGGCCTCAGTCAGCCCCACGAGTTCGAGTGCGTGGGAGGCGGCTTCGGTGGAGTCGGCTTTTTTGCCGCCACCGCCGGCGATGTGGTGCAGCATGCTCGCGTTTTGGAGCGCGGTTTTCCAGGGCAGCAGGGCCGGCCGCTGCGGAACGAGGCCGATCTGGCGTTCTTTGACGGCCGCTGCCGGCGGGCGTCCGCCGATGGCGACCTCGCCCGAGGTCGGGTCGAGAAGCCCGCCCAGGATTTTGAGCAGGGTGCTTTTCCCGCAGCCCGACGGGCCGAGCAGCGTGACGAAACTTCCCGCGGAGATGGTGATGTCGAGGTTGTCGAGGACTGGTTGTCCAGCGCTTTCACCGCCGAAGCGCATCTCGATGCCACTGGCGGAGATCAATCCCGAATCCATGCGGCCGGTCCTCCCAGTCGTGAAGGGCGCAGGAAAAACTGCAACCCTCGATTATTACTCTCTAATAATCGATTATTAGAACAACAACGGTAGGTGGGCCGATCTTGGAGTGTCAAGGGGGAGGGCACGAGAAGACCGCTGGTCACAGCTTTTTGATCTTCGTGAAACACGCCGTGGACCCGCCGCCGGCGCTCGCATCCCCCGCGGCTGCGGGCGTGTCGAAGCACAGCGGCCTCGTTCGCCAGGCCCGGTTGTTACAGCGGCGAAGGCGCCGGGCGTGGCGGCGCCGCGCTGTCGTGGCTCGCTCCATCGGCCGACCGCTCGGCGGAGGGTTAAGGACGGAGCCGCGTCACCGCCCGCCGCTACGCACAACGCCGCAGCCGGTCAGTTATGGGATTGTCACAGCGAGGAGCCGCTGCCGTCCCAGATGTCGTTTCTCGCGGTGAACAGTGCTGCTGTGCCCGCACGGTGTATCACCGCCTCCCGCTGCGTTCAAAGGTGTTCGGCGCCCCAGCGGGACCAGAGCTCGGGCCACCTCCCGCTGTCCCGGGGGTCTATGGGGGTGAGGTGGGGTGGGGAGATGGTGCCGGTTGTTCGTGCCTTGCTCGTTGCGTGATCTTGGCGGTTTCGGCGGGTGATCCATACCTGAAGGGCGTGATGTTCGCTCGTGCCTCGATCGCTTCGCGATCTCGGCAGCTTCACGGGGGCGCCGTGGCGGGGGACGACCGGAAACGGCGAGGGGGAAGAAACGTCGCTCCAGCACGGGGTGTTGCTGTGTCCAGGGTGTCGTTGTCGCGTGCGACGTGGCTCTTTCCCAGGGCATCGCTGTCCCCTGGGACATCGTTGTCGCGCGGGGTGGTGCTGTGTCCCCGCGGGTGTCGTTGTCGCGCGGGGTGGTGCTGTGTCCCCGCGGGTGTCGTTGTCGCGCGGGGTGGTGCTGTGTCCCCGCGGGTGTCGTTGTTGTGTGCGGTGGTGCTGTGGGGGGATACAGCGATGGGCGGCGGGGTCTCTGCGGGGGGCAGCGGGGGGTCCAGAAGGTGTTGAGCCCGGCACCCGCCCCAGCCTGCTTGTGGTGGCCTTGTCGGCCTCACCGTGGGCTATCTGCTCGTGGTGGTCCTGGCGGAGTCATAGTTTGCTCGTCGTAGTGTCGGCCTCACCGTGGCCACAGCCCGCCCCGGGCTGCCGAGATCGCGAAGCGATCGAGGCACGAGCGACGGGAAACCCCGCGCGCTCTCCTCAGGCCAGAGCCACACCCCGCCGCAAGCCCCACCCTCCGGGGCAGACCTCGCCGAAGACCTCGGCGGTGCAGTCTGCTGCTGGAACTCCTCGGCGGTGAGGCGTCGGCGGGGATCATCCTCCCCACTGAGCTGGTCGAGCGCGGCTCCACGTGAGCCGCGGCGTGGTCCGGCCCCACGGGACCGGACCACGCCGCGGCCCGGCGGGGCGGTCGGGGGCTAAAGCGTGGCCTCGATCGTGCGGGCCAACGCGGTGTCGTTGCCGGTGATCCCGCCCGAGTCGTGGGTGGTCGTGGTGACGGTCACCCACTTGTAGTCGTGAACCAGGATGTCGGGGTGGTGGTTGGCCCGGTTGGCGACGTAGGCCACGACATTGGCGAGCTGCATCGCGGCGTTAAACCCCTTGACCTCCCAGGTTCGGGTGAGGGTGTCGCCTTCGCGGGTCCAGCCGGGCAGCTCCGACAGCTCCTGCTCGATGGCCTGCGCGCTCAGCAGTTCAGGCATGCTCTCTCCTCGACGAAACGTGGCGGTATCGTGCGTGCCCCACTGTGCCAGCGGTTCCGGCGGCAGGGGCGCGACGCCGCCCACCGTTTCCCCTGTTTTATGGGGAGCTCTCCTCGACGAGGTCGGCGAAGACGCCGGCGAGCATCCCGGTCGCCTGGCCGACCTCGATGAGGTAGCCGTCCGGGTCGTGCATGTAGCACCGCAGTTCGGCCTTGCGGTCTAAAGGTGCGGTGAGGAACCGCGCGCCCTTGGCCACCGCCTCCTCGTAGAAGGTGGCGACGTCGGACACGCGCACGTTCATGAAGGCCGACACCGGGTCGCCCGCCTCGGGAGGGCGCAGGGTGACGTCGGGCTTGTCGGGGGTGGGGCCACCACCGGGGTTCATGATGATCCAGGAGTTGGCGACCTTGACGATGGCCGGATTCTCCTCCAGCACGATCCGCCCGCCGAGGATGTCGGCATAGAAGGTGCGCGACCTCACGACGTCGCGCACGGTTAGAAAGTGGGTCAGCACCAGCCCCTCCTCGGGGGCGGGCAGGTCCTCGCGATCCATCTTGCGTCCTTCCCGGCCTGGCCTATCCCGCCTGTGGTCCGCTCGCGTGCCCTTGGTTCGGCCCGGCGACCCCAGCCGCGGCCCGGTGCGACATGCCCGCCACGCTCCCATGGCGCGCTGCGCTCCCGAGACTGTCGGCGCCGGCCTTGAGCCGGGCATGACCGACTCGCGTCGTTGATCACCAGAAGTCCAGCAACAGACACCGAAGGTAATCGAAGCAGGCGGGTCGGTCGCCCCGACACGCCGCCCGGCCGCTTCCGGCTGCTGCGGCCAGGCGGCCCGGGGAGTCCGGTGTGCTACCGGCCTTCACCGGCTGTCCCAGCGGGGGCGACGTTTCCCCAAGCACTGCCCGGCGCTGTAGGGCGGTCCGGCGACGCGGGGGGCGAGGGGGCGAGCCCGGGTCGGCTTTCCCGCCGGTTCATACCTGCCTCGAAGACCGGGGGCCGGGGGAGGGGAGCCGGCCCCCGGTGGTCGGCATGGGGTGACCAGCGAGGACACTGGCACACCGAAGGTGGGGCAACCGCGTGCGCCGGCCGGAACCGGCGCACGCGCAGGGACACCGTCGGTCGCCACGGCGGGGCGCGGCCGGCAGCGTCGCCGTGCCCGACCCCCGCACAGGCGCGGAGACGAGTGCTGCCGCCGTTGCCCCGGTTCCCTGGTGTGCTGCTTCGCAACGTGCCCGCCGGCGTTCCCGGCGCGTGAGGGAGCCTCGTTCCGGATGTCGGCGAGGACTGGGCAGCGCCGGGGACGCCGTTGGGATCGCTGCTGCGGTGCGCGACCGGGATCTAGTCAACGCGGTGGCCACGGCCCCGGCAACATGTTTCGGTTCTGGCCGAAAGAGGCCGCGCGGCCTTGGCTGCGCGGCTGCCCACTCGGGTCAGTTCCGCTCGCCGAGGAGCAGTCCGTAGCCCAGCTCGGTCATCTGGTGGTACACGGTGTTGCGTCGGCGCTGGCTGCGGACGAGGCCCGCATCGCGGAGGACAGCGGTGTGTTCGCTGGCCGATGCGGGGGATATGTCGAGCCGGCGGGCCAGTTCGGTCGTGGTGCACCCGTGGGCGATCGCCTCGAACACGGCTGCCCGAGTGCCGCCGAGTAGTCGAGCCAGGACCGTGCGGCGTTGGGGCTCTACGGATGGTGCCACCGGCACGACCGAGGTGTGTACGGCCGGATAGACCACAACCGGCGTGAGCCCGGGGTCGTGCAGGGCGATGGGGTAGCGCCGGCAGAAAAAGGAGGGGATCAGATACAGCGGACGCCCCGCCAGGGACAGATCCCGCGAGACGGGGTAGGCGATCGTGAGGACCCAGCCCTGCCAACGAGTTGATGCGCGCAACGGTGGGGGGATCTCCCGCGGCGCCCCCGCGGTGCCGGGTCCCGAAGCCAGGTTGTGCTCCATACGAGAGCCCAACCGTTCCCACTCCGGGGCTAGGGCGAGCTCGTAGTAGGAGCGCATGGCCGCGGCCACGGGGCGCAAAGCGGTGGGACCCTCACGCAGCAGTCCCCGCACGGTCGTGGAGCGGTGCTGCTGCCTGGCCAACAGCGCCAAATCGCGCCGCAGTCGGGACGGGGGAGTGGCGAGCACCGCGTCAAGGCCCTGTTCCACACCGCCCGGCCCGCTCAGGGGAGTCAGGAAGTCCGGCGAGTAGCCCCGGGGTGGGGTGAGGTGGGCCAGTCGCCGCATGGGTCCTGTCATCCCCTCGGCTACCCGCGCACGCCACCGGCTGTCGCCCGTGTCGGCCCGCTCCTGGAGTGCGTGCAGGCTCAGCAGGATCTCCCACATCGCGTCGGGCTGGTCGGCGTGGTGGATCTCCTCAGGTGACTCCGGGGTGAAGTGGATGCGCAGCACCCTGAGGACCTCCTGGCAAACCAGCCCGGCGACCGTGCCGAGCATCGTGCGGATCGCGTCGAACGACGGCGTCGCACTACCGTGGGTATCCGGCTCCGACACTCCATGTTACGTTCCCGCCCTTTGCTCTAAGCGGGGAGCGAGGCCAAGGTCACTCCAGATATCTGCCCCGCGACTGTGCGGCGTCGCGTATGGGAGTCGGTCCCGCCGGGGGTGGAAGAGGCGACGAGGGCCGGCGCTGGGGCGTGTCCGCTGTGGCCCCCGCCGGCTGCCGAGATCGCGCAGCGATCCAGGCGCGAGCCGACAGAGAACACCTCCACGGCCCCACGTCCCGGCCGTCCGAACAACAGAAGCCAGCGTGTTCCCTCTCTCGCGCGGCTGGCTGCCGACGATGCCCCACCGGTCGCGGGTCCGACGGTACACAAAAACGGGCTGCGCCGCGGGGGAAGGTGAGTGGTCGTCAGTCGGTCGGATTTCCAGGACTCCAGTGAACCTCCCGAACGAGGGAAAGTCGTCACGTCGTCGGCGAGGCGGGTACGGGAAACTCGACATAGCTTTTCTCGTGTGTGCATAACCGGTTTACACCCTACTTTAGGTTGTTTTTCCACTGCTTTCGGTAATGGTCTTACGCCGTCGGCTTCGGTTGGCTAAACACACCGTCCAGAGCAGTTCACGAATCCGTCAAACAGGTCATACCGCTTGGTTGAATCGGGAAGGGCAGACGGTGCGGCCCTCGCACGACGAGCGACGCGCACACGCACGGGTGGCCCCATGACATCGCTAAAGGGGGGAACATGGCCACAGAGACCGCAGTGGCGGACCGCTGGGTAGAAGAGTTTACTCGGGTATGTAACCAGGACGAGGAGTTGCAGGCCCACGGAAAGTTCTTCGACTGCTCCTATCTACTCGACATGGGCAGTCATAAATACCAGATCGTGATGCACCACGGAAAAGTCGAAGAAATCCTCGTTGACCCGGGGCCACTGGACCTGCGCTATCAATTTCTCATTCGAGCCGGTGAGGACACGTGGCGCGAATTCGGAAAGAAGGAGCCGCGCCCGATGGCCCACGGCATCTGGGCAGCGACATTCCGCGAGGACATGGAGCTCGAAGGCGATCTGCTCGTCTTGATGCAGAACCTGCGCTGCGTGACCCGCCAGATGGAGCTGCTCCGGGTGAGCGGAGTCCCGGTCCACGAAGAGGTGTCCGCACCTCAGCAACGAGAGCCCTCGACATAACAGCCGACTGAGCGGGGAGAGGAACACTGACATGGCCCAGTTCTCACCGGTAACCGGACACTATGTGACCATCGACGTACTCGGTGACGAGTGCAAGGTCTTCTACCTGGAAAACGGCGAGGGCACGCCCCTCGTCTGTCAGCACACGGCGGGCTGTCACAACCACCAGTGGCGTTACCTGCTTGAGGACGAGGACATCACCAGCAACTACCGGGTGATCGCCTACGACCTCACCAACCACGGCAAGTCCGATCCGCCCACGAACAAAGAGTGGTGGAAGCAGGAGTACCGGCTCACCGCCGATTGGTACACCGCCTTCATCACCAGCTTCTGCGACGCGCTGGAGCTGGAGAAGCCGATCTTTGCGGGATGTTCCTTCGGCGGTAACGAGGCGTTGCAGCTCGCCCTCCGCCACCCGGAGCGCTTTGGCGGCATCGTCTCGATCGAGGGCGCCGACTACTCGCCGGGGTTCTTCCTCGACTGGTGGCAGCACCCGCACGCCAACGCCGCCCAAGTCTCGGCCAGTGGCGTGTGGGACCTGATGGCCCCACAGTCGCCCGACGCCGACCGCGCGGCGACCTGGTTCTACTACACCCAAGGCTCGGAAGCCTTCCGCGGGGACCTGTACTTCTACTCGGTCGACCACGACCTGCGTGGCCGGTTGGGCGAGATCGACACGTCCACCTGCCCACTCGTGCTGATCACCGGCGAGTATGACTACCTGACCACTCCGGAGGACAGCCAGCGCACCGCCGACGGCATCAGCGGCGCCACGTTCATCAAGATGGAAAAGATCGGGCACTTCCCCATGAGCGAGAACTACCCGGTCTTCAAGGGCTACTTCCAGCAGGCCCTCAACCAGATCCAGGAGGAGAGCCAAGCCGCGATGGCCCGGTGAGCCAACCGGGAACCGCGCGTTTCCCACTAAGAAAACCACCGGCCCCGGCCCGCTAGGTTCTGTTCTTTGAAAAGGTCGACGCGAGCGAGGGCAGGGCGGAATGGGGGAGCGTGTCCGCTATCGCCCCTGCGGGCTGCCGAGATCGCGAAGCGATCGAGGCACGAGCGGACGACGAACACTCCCACAGCCCCCACCCCAGCCGTCCGAAAAACAGAATCTAGCGGCGGCCGGGGCCGAGCCCTGTCCAACGCATCCGGCACCGTATCCGCGGGCGTGCGCCCACCGTGCCGGCACCGAACCGGCGCTGCCGGCGCCGCGGGCGAGGCTCGGGGCCGAGCGCACCGGATACGGTCGGATACCGCGACGGCCGACAACGTCTGGCGATCCACGACATAAGGGGTGGCGGTTGTGAGTCCTGCCGAGTCTCGCGGGCACGTTATACAGCGGGGGCTGTGGTTTGAAGAGTTCGATGAGGGGGTGACCTACCTGCACCGGCCGGGACGCACGATCACCGAGGCCGACAACGTCATGTTCACCACCCAGACGATGAACACCCAATCGTTGCATCTCGACGCGGCCTGGGCGCAGAGCCAGCCCTTCGGCGAGCGGCTAGTCAACTCGATGCTCACCCTGTCGACCCTGGTGGGACTCTCGGTCGCCCAGCTCACCCAGGGCACGATCGTGGCCAACCTCGGCTTCGGCGAGGTGTCGTTTCCCCACCCGCTGTTCCACGGCGACACGCTTTACGCCGAGACGGTGTGCACCGGTAAACGCCGCTCCAACAGCCGCCCCGGCGAGGGGATCGTGACTTTGGAGCACACCGGCCGCAACCAGCACGGCGAAGTGGTCGCCCGGGCCGTGCGCACCACGCTGGTGCGGTGCCGCCCGGCCGACGAGACCGGGGGGACCTCGTGAGTTGGTCACCTCCCGGCCCCGCGCTGCTGTTTTGTCCCGCCGACCGCCCGGAGCGCTTCACCAAGGCCGCGGCCGGCGCCGACGTCGTCATCGTCGACCTCGAAGACGGCTGCCATCCCCAGCGGCGCGACACCGCTCGGCAGGCGCTGGCGCAGACTCCCCTCGACGCGCAGCGCACGATCGTGCGCGTCAACCCGGCCACCTCGCCCGAGCACGCCGCCGACCTCGACGCGGTGGCGCGCGCCGGCTACGACGTGGTGATGCTGGCCAAAGCCGAGTCGCCGCAGCAGGTCAGCGCCATCGACGCCCAAGTGGTCGCGCTGGTCGAGACGCCGATGGGGGCGCTGCGGGCGGCCGAGATCGCGGCGGCGGCGGGCTGCGTCGGGATGATGTGGGGCGCCGAGGACCTCGTGGCGGGGCTCGGCGGCGGGTCGAGCAGGTTCGCCGACGGCACCTACCGCGATGTCGCCCGGCACGTGCGCTCGACCGTGCTGCTCGCCGCCGGGGCATACGGCCGGTTCGCCGTGGACGCGGTGCATCTCGACATCGCCGACCACGCCGGGCTGCGCGCCGAGGCCGAAGACGCTGTGGCGCTGGGGTTCGCCGCCACGGCCTGTATCCACCCCAGCCAGGTCGAGGTGATCCGGGCCGCCTACGCCCCCACCGAGGAACAGGTGGCGTGGGCGCGGCGCGTCCTGGCCGCCGCCGAGGACACCCCCGGCGTCTTCACCCTCGACGGTCGGATGGTCGACGCCCCCCTCTTCCGCCAAGCCCAGGCCATCGCCGATCGCGCCGGGATCTCCCGACCGCCCCGCACCCCCACCGAGGGTCCGCCCCACTGACGATGTGGGGCGGGTCGGCACCCCAACGCCGTTCATAATGCCCGATATGGAGCTTGAGTGACTTAAGGCCCAAAAGGGATTTCAGTGACGTTGGGTGCGCATTTGTGACCGGAACGCTTTGTCCCTATGGCAATCTGTGACAACCTAGCGACCAACGGAGTCGGATGACATATGCCGCCTTCCGGACACAAAGGTGTGCTGTGCCTGCTTGCACTGCGCACCGCACCCGTGTCCGTACGCTGCGGAATCACATTGCACCGACGGTGTCACAGATGAGGAAAGCGTGCCCCTGTCCATGCATCGCTACATCAGTCCACCACTCCATCCCCGTCGTCTCCGCATCACTGGGCGGCCCTCGTGATCCGGGCGCTGCTCGGCCGGCGCCGGCGCGAGCGCCGGCAGGCCGCAGCCACCGAACCAACGCCCGCCCAGCAGCCCGCGCCGATGGCCGCCGTCGCCGACCGGTTCGCCATGCAGGTCCTGGTCCTGGCTGAGCAGCAGCGCCAGGCGCTCGACCACCTCGAACGCGACGAGCGCGACGCCGACACACTCAAGCAGCTCTACGAGGTCGACCACGCGGTGGCCCTGATGCGGCGCGCAGCCCGCGAACTGCGCGTTCTCGCCGGCCACGACGAGACGGAACTGGGCGGCGCCCCCGTTGCGCTGATGGACGTCATCCGTATGGCGACCTCCTCGATCGAGTCCTACACCCGCGTTCGGATCGGCTCCGTGGCCGAACTCGCGGTGCTGGCCTACACGGCCGACGACATGGCTTCGCTGCTCTCCCCGCTGCTGGACAACGCCACCCGCTACTCCCCGTCCACGGTCGACGTCAGCGCCCACCCCACCGAGAGCGGTGGCGTGGTGGTCCGCGTCGTCGACGCCGGCATCGGCCTCAAGGCCGAGCAGGTCGAAGCGCTCAACGCGACGATGGCCCGAGACGTTGCCCCGCTCGACGAGCAGGCCGGCACGCACACCGGATTCGCGGTGGTGCACCGGCTGGCGCGCCGCCACGGCGTGCGGGTCAGCTTCACCGCCCGCCACTCCGCCGGCCCCGGTGGCTCCGGCGGCACCACGGTCGTAGTCGCACTGCCCGCCCAACTCGTCTGCGACCTCCCCCAGCAGCCGGAGGTGGGCGAGTTCCCCGCCCCCGCCGGGACCGATACCCCGGCGCGCCGCAGCGACAAGACGGGCACTGTTCCCCGGCACCTCAGGCTCGCCCCCGGAGAGCTCGACTCGGCACCGGAGGCGCCGCCCGAGCCCCCACCGCCGCAGCGCCCGGCCGCGGGCGAACTGCCACGGCGCGAACCCAAGAGCCTGCGCCGCCGGCCGGCCGCCGGCGCGGGCAGCGGTGGCTCCACGCCCCGACCCAAGCGTCCCCTGGCGCGCGAGGACGGTTCCGGTGGCGGGTCGTTCGCCGACGACCTTGACAGCTTCGCCGCTGGAGGGCGAGCCGAGTCCGCCGCCGACCCGGCCGCGCAGCCGCCCGACCACCGCCCTGAAAGCTAAAAGAGGCCCCTGTTGAACAGCGTTTCCGAAGAGCCCCGCACGCCGGATGAGTTCGGCTGGCTGGTCAACGACTTCGCCACGTCCACCCCCGGTGTCGCCTACGCGCTGATCGTCTCCTCCGACGGGTTGCCGCTCATCACCTCCAGCGCCATCCCCACCGACCTCGCCGACTCGCTGGCCGCCATGACCAGCGGCCTGCTCAGCCTGGGCACCAGCATCGCCCACCATGTCGACGAGCCCCGGTGCGAGCAGGTGATGCTGAAGTTCTCCGCCGGGCACTTCCTGTTCATGGGGATCGGTGACCTCGCCGGTCTGGCCGTCCTGGTACAGGAGGGGGCCAACCTCGGCGTCATCGCCCACCGGATGACCCAGCTCGTGGCCAGCGTCGGCCATGTGCTGACCCCGCAGTTACGCGACGATCTGCGCAGCCGCTCCCAGGAGGGGAGCGCGTCATGACGGGGGCCCATAGCCAGGCGGGAGAGCGTCTATGACGGTCAACCCATGGGTGCGACCCTACGTGCTGACGGGCGGACGGACCCAGCCGCGGCAACGGCTGTTCGTTCACACGCTGGTCGCCGTGCCGCACTACGACCCCGAGTACGCCCACCGGTTGCCTCCCGAGGCGCGCCGCCTCTACGAGCGTGCCCGCAGCGCCGTGCAGTCGGTCGCGGAGCTGTCCGCGCACTGCGAGGTGTCGCTGGGCGTCACCCGGGTGCTGCTGGGCGACATGGCGGCCCGCGGTCACCTGGTCATCAACCCGGAGACCTATTCCTCCCCCTACGACCCCCGCCTGCTGGAGAGAGTCATCGATGGGCTTTACGAGCTCGCCTAGCCCGGTGCCGCAGCTCACCTCGGCCAAGATCGTCGTCGCCGGCGGATTCGGCGTCGGCAAGACCACTCTGGTGGGCGCGGTCTCGGAGATCCCTCCGGTCAACACCGAGGCGTGGATGACCCAGGCCGCCAAGACCGTCGACCCGCTCACCGGCGGCACCGACAAGGTCACCACCACGGTAGCCATGGACTTCGGCCGCATCACCCTGGCCGACGACCTCGTGCTGTACCTGTTCGGCACCCCGGGCCAGGCCCGGTTCTGGCCGATGTGGGACGACCTGTGCCGCGGCGCGAGCAGCGCGGTCGTCCTGGTCGACACCCGGCGCCTCGACGTTTCCTTCGCCGCGGTCAACTACTTCGAAAACGACTCCGACGTGCCCTTCATCGTCGCCGTCAACCTGTTCGACGGCCACTGTAGCCACGACCTGACCGACGTGCGCGAAGCGCTCCAGCTCGCCCCGGAAACCCCGCTGGTGACCTGCGACGCGCGCAGCCGCGGCTCGGTCGTGGAGACCCTGACCGTGTCGTTGTCGCACACCATGCGCCAGGCCGCCCCGGCCACCGCCGCCCCGTCACGGCACTGATCTCGTCCTCCCCTCAACGAGAAAGGCAGAAATGCGCAGGATTTTGATCGTCGGCGCCGGGCAGGCCGGCCTCCAACTCGGGTTGGGCCTGCTCGACGCGGGCTATGACGTCACCATCATGTCGGCGCGCACCCCCGAGGAGATCCGCGGCGGCCGGGTCATGTCGACCCAGTGCATCTTCGCACCCAACCTACAGATCGAACGCGACCTCGGACTCAACCAGTGGGAGGAGCAGGCCCCGCGCATCGTCTCGCAGCGGGTGGCCCTGTCGGACCCGCCGGGGAAGCTGGCGTTCGATTTCGTGGGGCGTTGGGACTCCTACGCCCAGTCCGTGGACCAGCGGGTCAAGATGGCCGCCTGGCTGGAGCTGTTCGAGGAACGCGGCGGCGAGGTCGTCTACCACGGCGTCATGACCTCCGAGCTGGAGGGGCTGTCGGCCATGTACGACCTGACGATCATCGCCGCGGGCAAGGGCGAGCTGGTCGAGCTGTTCGACCGCGACCCCAGCCGCTCCCCCTACGACAGCCCGCAGCGGATGCTGTCGTGCATCTATGTGCACGGTATGACGCCCCGGCCCGACTACCCGGAGCCGCACGTGCGCATCAACGCGCTCCCGGGCCTCGGTGAGCTGTTCGTCATCCCCGCCTACACCAACAGCGGTCCTTGCGACATCCTGTTTTGGGAGGCGGTGCCCGGCGGCCCGCTCGACTGCTGGTCGGATCGGCCCGCCCCCAAGGAGCACTTGGAACGCACCCTCGACCTGGCGCGGCGCTACGTGCCGTGGGAATACGAGCGTTGCCTGGAGGCCGAGCCCGCCGACGAGCGCTGCTCCCTCGTCGGCGGCTACACCCCGGTGGTGCGCCACCCGGTGGCGCGGCTGTCGGAAACCTCCCACGTGCTGGGCATGGCCGACGTGGTGGTCGCCAACGACCCCATCACCGGCCAAGGCGCCAACAACGCGGTGCGCTGCGCCGACATCTACCTGCGCGCCATCGTGGACCGCGGCGACCAGCCCTTCGACCCGCAGTGGATGCAGCAGACCTTCGACGCCTACTGGAACTACGCCCAGCACGTGACCGCCTTCACCAACATGATGCTGGAGCCGCTACCCGAGCACGTGCAGCGCACCCTGGCCACCGCCGCCCACAACCCCGCCGTGGCCTACCGCTTCGCCATGGGCTACAACGACCCCACCGACTTCGAGCACTGGTTCGTCGACCCCGCCAAGACCGACGCCTACCTCGCCTCGGTCGCCGACCAGGACCACACCGCCTGAACCGCTTCGGCGTCGGCCCCGCGCCCCGGCCGGGTTCTGTTGTTCGGACGGCTGGGGTGCGGGGGGCTGTGGGGGTGTTCGTCGTTCGCTCGTGCCTCGATCGCTCCGCGATCTCAGCAGCCAGGGGAACGCTCAACTACCGCGTGAACTCAAAAATCACGCCACACCGAAAAACTTAACACCTAAAAATCAACCAACCGCCGCGGAAACCCTAAAAACCCTCTCACTCGAGAGTGCCGCCCTTCCAACTACCCCCACAAGAAAAACCCCTCCACTATCTCACTCAACAAACACACCACACCCCCCGCATCCCCTGGCTGCTGAGATCGCGGAGCGGTCGAGGCACGAGTGGTGGGGTGTTTTTGTGTCTGTCCGGTTGCTAGGGCCATGAAGTGAGCAAGACACGAATGAGTGAAGAATACTCCCGTGTCTCCTTGGTTGTTGAGGTTGTGGAGCGGTCGAGGCACGAGTGGTGGGGTGTTTTTGTGTCTGTCCGGTTGCTAGGGCCATGAAGTGAGCAAGACACAGACGAGCGAAGAATACTCCCGCGCATCCCCTGGCTGCTGAGATCGCGGAGCGGTCGAGGCACGAGCGGTGGAAGAACAAACGCGCCCACCCTCAGAGTTGTCAGAGCATTTCTCGTTGTATGAACACACAGGACTCCTGGGAAGACGTTTCCCACGAGCTGGTCGTGTACCTGTCAAGAAAAACCCTGTGGACACCGACCAACAGCATCGCCCGTCGAGGTTCGGTGGAGCTATGGTCAACACTCTTCCTCGGTACGGGGAGCCGCTGCGCACGAATGACCCCCGGCGCCATATCCGTGACCACGGTGCTTCGCTGCTGGAGCGGGCGCGTGAGTTGGCCGCGGCTATGCCCCACGCGGTACTCACCGGCTGCACCGGGGCCGCTGTCCACGGCATGGACGTCCTTCCTCCGGGCGTGGCCGAGAGCTGCTGGCCGGTGGAGGTTGTCAGGAAACCCGTCTCTGATCCTTCTCGCGAGCCTCGCATTCCCGGCGTTGTGTTGCGTTCCGGTCCCCTCACCCCTGTGCAGGCCACTGTCGTGGCCGGGTTGCACGTTGCCCCTTTCGAGTGTCTTTTCGTCGACACGGCACGCCACCTTCCCCGTCCGCAAGCTCTGGCTGCTGCTGACCAGCTCCTGGCTCACGGGGCCGATCGCGGCTTGACCGAGCAACTCTGTGGCTCTCTGCGGGATAGTTATCGGATTTGCCAAGCCAGAGACGTGCTGGCCATGGCCGATCCGCGTGCCGAATCACCCGGGGAGAGTTGGGTTCGCTGTCTGGTCGTGGACGCCGGCCTGCCCCGACCGCAGTGTCAGATTCCTTTGAGTGGTGGAAAGCTCCGTCTCGACATGGGATATCCGCAGTGGCGCCAGGCTGTCGAGTACGACGGCTGGGAACATCACCGGCGCACTGCCCGGCAGGCTGAACTCGATGAGGAACGGCGGCGGAGAATCGCGGCCGAAGGCTGGAGGGTGCTGGTGGTCACCGCTGAAACCGTGCTCTGTAGCCCGGAGGATTTCCTCTGGCCCTTGCGGGATCGGTTGCTGGGGGCAGGGTGGCAGCCGCCGCGTGGTTGGCTGAGTGTCGTGCGGCGTCGGATCAACTACATCGGTATGAAGTTTCGACAAGCCCGCGAAACGGGGACGCTGCATCTGCTTTAGGTGACGCTTCGATCGTTCTCCCGTGGGGAGGTTCCTTGGTTCGCGTAAAGGGTGGTTTTTAGGTATCTCGCCGCTCGTGCCTCGATCGCTGCGCGATCTCAGCAGCTAAGGAGGTGCGGGGGTGTTTTTTGTTCGCTCGTGCCTCTACCACTCCACACCCTCAACAACCATAAAGGCGCAAGGGCATTCGTCGTTCGCTCGTGCCTCGATCGCTGCGCGATCTCAGCAGCTAAGGAGGTGCGGGGGTGTTTTTCGTTCGTTTGTGTTTTGATCGTTGCGTGGCCTCGGTAGTCAGGAAGGTGCAAAGGCGTCCCGTCGCTTGTGTTTTGGTCGCTGCGCGATCTCAGCAGCCAGGGGGTGCTGGGTGTGTGGTGTGTTTATTGAGTGAGATGGTGGGATGGTTTTTCTTTTGGGGATAGTTGGAATGGTGACACTGGCGAGTGAGAGGGTTGTTGGGATTTCCGTGATGGTTGGTTGATTTTTAGGTGTTGAGTTTTTGGTGTGGCGTGATTTTTGAGTTTACGCGGTGGTTGAGCGTTCCCCTGGCTGCTGAGATCGCGGAGCGATCGAGGCACGAGCGGTGGGGGGCTTCTGCGCCTCCCTGGTTGTTGGGGCCGTGAAATGGTTAATGTATAAATGAGTGAAGCCCCCCACACTCCCGGCTGCTGAGATCGAGGAGCGAGAGACGGGGCACTCCTGCGTCCTCTGGCTGCTGAGATCGCGGAGCGGTCGAGGCACGAGCGGCGGGAAACTGTTGAACCATCGTCTTGACAGACTGTGGCTCAGCCAACCCGCTGCCGCGGGGCTGGCGACTTCCGTGGTTAGGTCGTGGGCGTGGGGTTGTCGGTGCGCTCGGGAAATGACCTCTGCCCGCACTCTGCCTGCTGCTGCGTGCTAGGGCTCGGGGGGCCGGGCCGGAGGCGACCAGGAACACCCGGGAAGGTGTCGACGGCGAAGAGGCCTCATGTTCGAGCGGAGCCATCACTTTGCCCTGTTCGGCGTGATCACTGACCCGTCACTGAGGTTCCTGCGGCAGTGGAGCCGTCACCTCGCCCCGTTCGGTGGGGGATTCAAACGCCGCCGCCGGCAGGGTATGGCGCTGGGCAACGTGCGATGAGTCCGGATTGTCCGAACGCCTCGTTCTCGCTGGGTGTTCGTGACACGATATGACCTCACCCTCGTTGCCCCCGGTCCGCACGAGAAGGTCTAACACGAGAATAGGGAGCCGCCCCATGCCCTCCTTCGCCACGGCCGCTCTGGACACGCCCGCTGACGGTTCTTTGGTCGAGGTGCGCGGGCAGCGTTGGGTGGTCGGCCGCCGGGTTCCCGGTGAGGCCGGGTACATGCGGCTGGATCTGCAAAGCGTCGAGGATGGCCGCTACGGCGAGACGCTGTCGGTGATCTGGGAGTTGGAGCCGGGCCGGCGTGTGCTGCCGGCGGGGTCGCTGCCCGAGGTGGCCCGGCACGGCTTCGATCCGCCCGTTCGGCTGGCGGCTTTCTTGGACGCGGTGCGCTGGTCGGCGGTCACTTCGGCCGATGTGCGCCGGTTGCAGGCGCCGTTTCGCAGCGGCGTCGCGGTGGAGGGTTACCAGCTTGAACCGGTGGCCCGTGCTGTGGAGGCTCCGCGCGTCAATCAGTTGCTGTCCGATGATGTCGGTTTGGGTAAGACGATCGAGGCCGGCCTGGTCGCTTTGGAGTTGGTGCTGCGCCACCGCGCTAAACGCATCATGATCGTGTGCCCGGCGGGGCTCACGCTCAAGTGGCGTGACGAGATGCTGGACAAGTTCGGCCTGGATTTCACTGTGGTTGACTCTGGCCAATTGGCTCGGCTCAAACGCAGCCACGGCGCGGCGGCCAACCCTTTCCACGTCTACCCGCGCACGATCGTGAGCCTGCCGTGGCTGCGTGGTGCCAAGGCCCAACGCCTGCTTGACGAGGCGCTGCCGTCTGAGGCTGAGCCCACCGACCGGTTTTTCGACCTGCTGATCCTGGATGAGGCCCACCATGTGGCCCCGGCCGCGCCTAAGCAGGCGTATGCGGTCGATTCTCAGCAAACCAAGCTCATCCGGCGACTCGCCCCCCACTTCGAGCACCGGCTGTTCTTGTCGGCCACGCCGCACAACGGCTATCCGGAGTCGTTCACCGCCCTGCTGGAGATCATCGACGATCAGCGTTTCGCCCGCGGTGTGGCCCCCGACCCGGCGGCGCAGCGCGAGACGGTGGTGCGCCGCCTTAAGAGCGACATCACCTGGCCTGATGGCACTCCGCGTTTCCCTGAGCGCGATGCCCGCGCGCTGGCCGTGGAGTATCCCGACGGTGAGCGCGAGGCTCACGCTCTGGTGGAGGAGTTCGCCGCGACCCGCAGTCGCCGCCTGCCGCGCCCGGCTGGGCGTAAGGCCGCCGACTTGGTGACGCTGCTGTTGAAGAAGCGGTTGTTCTCTTCGCCGCGTGCGTTCGCCCACACTGTCGGCGTCTACTTGGACACTCTCCAGACCAAGGCGACGAGCACGCCCGAGCCGGCGCCCGAGCCTGCCGAGGAGGTGCCGGCGTGGCTGGCGGACTTCTTCGACGACACCGCCGTTCTCGACGATGAGGCGCTCGCCGAGGCTGAGGAGGACGCGCTGGGCCGCTCGACCCGGTTGCAGGAGGACCCTACCGAGACCGAGATCGCGCTGCTGGAGGAGATGGCCCAGTGGGCCTCTCGCCACGAGGCGATGCCCGATGCCAAGGCTCGGCGGTTGATCGACTACCTCACCGCGGTGTGCCGCCCCGATGGGCAGACTTGGACCAACGAGCGCGTCATCGTCTTCACCGAGTACCGCGACACCCAACTATGGCTGGCCGATCTGCTGGCCCAGGAGGGCCTGGGCGGCGAGCGGGTCGCGCGTCTGTACGGCGGCATGGACCCTGAGCAGCGCGAGCTGCTGCGGCTGGCTTTCCAGGCCGACCCCGCCGAGCACCCGGTGCGTATCCTGCTGGCCACCGACTCGGCCAGCGAGGGCATCGACTTGCAACGCCACTGCCACCGCCTGGTCAATTACGACATCCCTTTCAACCCCAACAAGCTCGAACAGCGCATCGGCCGTATCGACCGCTACGGCCAACCCCACACGCCCGAGGTGCGCCATTTCATGGGTGTGGGCACTGGCCGCCACGACGCCGACATGGAGTTTCTGGCGCGGGTGGCCACGAAGGTCGCCCGCATGGAGGAGGATCTTGGCAGCGTCAACGCCGTGCTGGCCGGCGCGGTGCAGCAGCGCATGCTCGGCCAGATCGACGACCTCGACATCGAGAACGCCGCCGAGACCACCCGTTCCCGCAGCCGCACCCTCGCCTCCGACTCCAACGTCGACGAGCAGGTGCAGCGGCTGCTGCGCGACCTGAATACCGCCGTCGAGCAGTTGGGTATCACTCCCGGTAACGTGCGCCGCGTCGTCGACACCGCCTTGGAGCTGGACGGTGAACAGCCGCTGAGCCCCCATGTCGACGAGCGCCGCCTCGCCGAGGGACTGTTCGAGGTGCCGCCGCTGACCAAGTCCTGGGCGCACGCCACCGAGGGCCTCATCGACCCGTTGGAGCACCACCAGCGGCCCGTCACCTTCGACCCCGACACCGCCCGCGGGCGCGACGACGTCGTCTTGGCTCACTTGGGGCACCCGCTGGTGGCCATGGCCACCCGGCTGCTGCGCGCCGCCGTGTGGAGCGCCAACTCCGGGCTGCATCGGGTCACCGCCGTCGTCAGCGACGACTCCCGGCTGGAACACCCGCTCGTGGCGGCCTTCAGCCGTTTCGTGCTCGTGGGCGCTGACGGTGTCCGCCTCCATGAGGAGGTGCTGCATGCCGGCGGTTGGCTGGGCGAGTCGGGCCGGTTTCGCCGCCTGGACAACCTCACCACGCTCGGCTCCATCCTCGATCGGGCCCTCACCCACGGCACCCCGGCATCCCCGGTGGTGCAGGATCGCCTCGTCGACGCCTGGCCCGCCGCCCGCGACGGGCTGCTGCGCGCGGTCGACCGCCGCACCGCCGACCGGCGGGAATCCCTCGAAAACAAGCTCAATCAGCGCCGCGACGGCGAGCAGCGTCGTATCACCACCAACTTCGAGCGTTTCGCCGCGACTCTGCGCGACGCGCTGGCCCAAGACGAGGAGGACGCCCTGTTCAGCCGGGCGGAGGTGGCTAAAGACAGTAAGGAGCTGGCGCAGTACCGCCATGACCGCCACAAGTGGCGCCAACGCCTCGACCAGCTCGACGCCGAACGCGACCGCGAGCTCGCCAAGGTCGCCGCCCGCTACGCCGACCCGCAACCGCTGTCTTTCCCCGTCGCTCTCGTCTTCGTCGTGCCCACCCGGGAGGCCACTCGATGAGGCCAGGTGCCAAACGCACCACCACCGGCGCCGACCGTCGCCGCGTCCACCAGGACTGGCTCGACTTGGTCGAGGTCAACGGCCCTTTCCTGTCGCTGCCGGTGCTGCTCAAACACTGGCCTGACCTGGAGGCCGTCGACACCCGCACCCGTGACCGGCTGCGCCGCGAGCACGCCGACTGGCTGTCCGGCGCCGGCCGCGACCCCTGGATCGGTTTCGTGTTGCGCGAGCTGTTGGGCTGGGGCGACGACGTAGGCTTCGCCGGTGCCGCCGAACACGACCTGGGCTATCTCGCCATGGACGTGGCGGCCCACGAGACCACCGTCGGCCCCTCGTTCGCGCTGCTGGAGCCGGGCAGTAAGGACCCGCTGCTGCTGGGCCTGGTCAGCGACGGCCCGCCTACGCGCCGCGTCGCGGGCTCGTCGTGGTCGGCCACCCCTGCCGACCGGCTCGCCCTGCTGTGCCGCCACCATGGCGTCGAATTGGGGTTGGCCACCGACGGGCGCTGGTGGACTCTGGTGTGGGCGCCGCGCGGCGGCGTCACCACTACGGTCACTTTCGACGCCGTCGACTGGCCCGCCGCGGCCGAACGTGTGGTGGTGCGCGCGTTCTGCTCGCTGTTGGAGCGCCGCCGCTTCCTGGCCGTGCCCGAGGAGGCGCGACTGCCCGCGCTGCTGCGCGAAAGCCTCGACCAGCAGGAGGACCTTACCGAACGGCTCGGCGTGCAGGTGCGCCAGGCTGTGGAGATGCTGGTCGCCGCCGTCAGCCGCGCCGATGTCCACGCCCGCGACCGTGGCGGCACGGGCCTGGGCGAGGTCAGCGCCCACGACGTCTACCGGGGCGCGGTCTCGGTGATGATGCGCGTGGTGTTCCTGCTCTTCGCTGAGGAGCGGCGCCTGCTGCCCTCCGACAACGAGCTGTACGCCGAGGCGTACTCGGTGAGCCGGTTGTATGAGCAGTTGGAGCAGCGGGTGCGCGACGCCGGCGGCAACGCCGGCGAGTTGGAGCACACCCACCGCGCCTGGCACCGGCTGCTCGCCCTGTTCACCGCCGTCTACTCCGGTGTGGACCACCCTGACCTGGAACTGGCCGCCCATGACGGTTCGCTGTTCGACCCGGCCGCTTTCCCGTGGCTGGCCGAGGGGCTGGACGGTCGCCCGTTGCCGGTCGACGACCGCACCGTGCTCCAGATGCTGCGGGCTGTCCAGCACGTCACCATCGGCAGGGAGCTGCGCAAGGTCACCTTCCGCGCCTTGGACGTGGAGCAGATCGGCTACGTCTACGAGGGTCTGCTCGACCACGACGGCTACCGTGCGGCTCAGGCCATGGTGGGCTTGATCGGCAGCAAGGAGGGCAGCGAGGCCGAGGTGCCGCTGGCCGAGCTGGAGGAGCTGGCCGCCGCCCACCCGGCCGCCGACGAGCTGGCCGGCGAGTTGGCGACCCGCTATAAGGACGCCAAGATCGGCACCGCCAACGTGCTGACCAAGAAGCTCCAGCCGTTGGATGACGAGGAGCGCGCGGTGGCCGAGACCAAGCTTTACGCCGTGGCCAAGGACCACGATCTGGTGCGGCGGCTGCTGCCGTTCTACCGGATCATCCGCCGCGACCTGCGCGACGATCCTTTGGTCTTCCTGCCCGGCGCGCTCTACATGACCGAGTCGGCGCTGCGCAAGAACACCGGCACCCACTACACGCCGCGTGACCTCGCCGAGAAGATCGCTGAAGGCGCCCTCGAACCGCTGGTGTACCGGCCCGGCCCGCTGGAGACCGCCGACCAGAGCCAGTGGAAGCTGCGCAGCGCTGAGGAGATCCTGTCGCTCAAGGTCGCCGACATCGCCATGGGCTCGGCGGCGTTCCTCGTCGCGGCCTGCCGCTACCTCGCCAACCGCCTCGTGGAAGCCTGGGCGGAGGAGGGCGACGAGGACGCCCGCGCCTACCGCGACGACACCTCCGACGCCGATGTGGCCATCGACGCCGAGGCCGACCCTCTCGTGGTGGAGGCGCGGCGCCAGATCATCGAGCACTGCCTCTACGGCGTCGACATCAACCCGATGGCCGTGGAGATGGCCAAACTGTCGCTGTGGCTGGTCTCCATGGACTCCGGCCGCCCTTTCACCTTCCTCGACGACCGCCTCATGGCCGGCGACTCGCTGCTGGGCATCACCTCACTGGACCAGTTGGAGGTCATGGACCTCGACGCCAAGCGGGGCAGGAAGATCCACGAGCGGGCACTGCTGGACTTCACCACGGGTGTGCGTTCCCTCGTCGACGAGGTCGCCCAGGAACGGCGCCAGTTGGCCGACATCGGGGACAGCAGCTTCACCGCCCTGGAGGAGAAGCGCCGCCTGCTCGCCGGCGCCAAGGAGAAGACCGCCCGCGCCGCCTTGTTCGCCGACCTGGCATCCGGTGCCGCACTGGCCACGGCGGGCAAGTCCGAGTCCGACCAGCGCCAACAAGTGATCCAAGCCGCCGACTACGCCCGCCGGGTCGATGAAGACACCCTTGACGCCGAGGAAAAGGCACGCGAGGCGGCACGGTCATGGCTGCGCACCGACCTCCCCAACGACGGCTTCGAACGCGAGCCCCTGCACTGGCCCTTAGTATTCCCCGAGGTGTTCGACGCCGCCCGTGAGGCAGGCGCGGGCTTCGACGCGGTGATCGGGAACCCGCCGTTTCTGGGAGGCCAGAAGCTCACGGGTTCACTCGGGCGCGCCTACCGCGAATATCTGGTCAACAGGCTGGGCCTCGGTGCTCGCGGTAGTGCCGACCTGATCGCCTACTTTGCCCTGCGCGCCCATGCGTTGCTGAACTCGGGCGGCCAGACTGGCTTGATCGCCACCAACACGCTCGCCCAAGGTGATACTCGCGAAGTCGGACTGGACCAGCTCACCGCGAACAACGTCACCATCCGCCAAGCCATCAAGAGCGCACCATGGCCGTCCAAGTCGGCAGTGCTGGAGTACGCGGCAGTGTGGGGCAGCCGAGCGGAACTCAGTGACAACGCCCAACGGATCGCTGATGACGTGGTGGTCCGAGGGATTACATCCTCCCTTGATCCCGCCTCGCGCGTCAGCGGACGGCCTTACCGTCTCGCAGAGAATATGGGTATCTCGTTCCAGGGGTCCAACATTCTTGGCTTGGGCTTCACAATGCCTCCGGAGCATGCTCAGAGGCTGATTGAAAAAGATCCCCGCAACAAGGATGTACTCTTTCCGTATCTCAATGGTCAGGACTTGAACTCACGTCCGGACTGCTCTGGTGGCCGCTGGGTTATTAACTTCCATGATTGGCAGGAAGAACGAGCTAAGAACTATCCAGAACCCTACGCGCAGGTGTTGCGAGATGTGAAGCCCCAGCGAGCTGGCGATAACCGTAAAGTTTATCGTGAGTATTGGTGGCAGTATGCAGAGAAACGTCCTGCCATGCTTGACGCTATCTCCGGACTTGATCGGGCGATCGTCCTTACGCTGGTGAGCAAGGTCGTTATGCCAGTGATGGTGCCGACTGGGCAGGTATTTGCTCATAAGCTTGGCGTCTTTGCCGCTGATGACACCGGGACGCTGGCCTTGTTGTCTAGCGCGCCGCATTACTGGTGGGCCATCAACCGCAGTTCAACGATGAAGGCCGATCTGAATTACTCACCCTCCGATGTGTTCGAGACTCTCGCTCGCCCGGAAACCACGGAGGAGATGCGAGACCTTGGCGACTGTCTGGACACCTTCCGTCGAGACCTGATGCTCTCCCGTCAGTCTGGACTCACCAAGACCTACAACATGGTCCATGATCCGAAGAACCGTGACACTGACATCGTCGAACTGCGGGAGATCCACCGGGCTATCGACGAGGCAGTGGTGCGGGCCTATGGCTGGGAGGACCTACTGGCTCAAGGGCTTGGCCACGACTTCCACGAGACACGGCAGGGCACCCGCTACACGATTGGTCCAGCGGTGCGTATCGAGATTCTGGACCGGCTGCTGGAGTTGAACCACGCGCGCTACGACGTCGAGGTCGAGCAGGGGCTACACGAGAAGTCCAACAAGAAGGGCACTGCCCCGGATGCGCTCTTCTAAGCTTTTCCGGGGCATTCCCGCTGCACCTAAAACCGTTCGATCTCCGCGAGGAAAGCGCGCCACTCCTGAGAGGAGATGGAAATCTGGCCTAGGTGGCGGTGCTGGGTATCACGGATATCCACAGCTTCGCTATCGGTGCGGCACTCGACACAATTGGGGTTAGCTCCGCTGAAGCTTGATTTCTTCCAAGATTGATCTATCAAAGCTCGTTCCTTATCGATTCGATCAGATTTAATGATTTCTGACTGCTGAGGGACTCGGCTTGGAGGTTTCCGAAGAGAGTGACAAGCTCGCCAGCTTGGGGGCCAGTGGTGACGTTGACACCACTCAGATACTCCTCGTGACCTACCAGTCGCCTGTCCTTCAAGGTCATTATCCGGAAAGAGGGAACTCCCGGGTACATGGGGGTATCACTAGGCAGCACGGACAGCCATATCGTTCTATCATCGATGAGGCTCATCAGGTAATCGAGCTGTTTGCGCAGCACCTCCGTTGATCCTGGAGCACGCCGCAGCACAATCTCGTCGACTACAAACGTCAGGGAAGCACCACTCACGGCTTTCAGGCGAGACGTACGCTGTTCGACCAGTTGCTCTACACGTTCGTCGCCCCACATGCGTAGGTTGCGCAGGCAGTGTCGAGCGTAGTCCAGGGTCTGGAGAAGTCCTGGAATAACCACATTTTGGTACTCACGTATCGCTACCGCCTGTCGCTCGGCCTTCTCGAAGTTGCGCCAGTCCTCGGGGATATCACGTTCATCGCTGAGTTCATCCCACAGTTGGATGATGGAGCCTCCGGCGGCGAGGGTCCAGTCGATGGCCTCAGCAGTGGCGCGACTGGGGACACGCCGCCCCGTCTCATAGGCCGCGATCGTGGACTCGCCCGTGTTGACAGCTTTAGCGAGCGCGCCTTGGGAGAGATCTGTCCGATTCCGGTGGTATTTGATTTGTTTTGCGAAGCGCTGCCAGCGCCCATCAGTGGTCATGCCTTGCATTTCCTTACAGGAGGAGTGCAACCCAATGCTGGGCTTTATTGGACTTACTCTTCTGCAAGATCACTAGCGCTCGCAACACCGATTACGGAACTGTGGATTTCGGAAGGCACAGCAGACCCCCGCGGCCATGAGGCGGCCCGGGGGCGTGGTCCCAACCTGGAAAAGGCAGGTGGAACATGTTCAAGCTTATCCGGAACCACTACCGAGCGCAGCGGGTGTGTTGCCTGCTGTGGATGGGGCGGTGATGGCTGTGACCGTGACCGAGGAGGCGTCGCCCCAACCGCTGCCGGAGACTCGACTGTCGGACCTGCCCGTCAAGCTGCGGCCGACCGCGCGCCGGTACGGCTACCTGTGGCAGATCCGCCACCATCCCGAGCGCCGCATGGCGCCCTACAGTGCCCGCCCCCGCTGCGGCGAGGGACGGACGATCCACACCGACACCGTCAGCATGCTGGAGCGGGTATTGGCGATGGTCGAGCGCCGGCTCGACGAGATGGACGCCGACGACTGCGACTGCCCCGACGAGTGCGCGTGCCCCGAGGCCCCGGAAGAGTCAGAACTCCTGGAAGCGGCCGACTCCACCGGGGAGAGCCCCGAGCGTCCCGACTCTCCGCCCGCGGCACCCGCCGAGCCGACCGAAACGCCCCAGCCGACCCCCTAGAGTCCGTCCGCCCGCCCTCCCGGCCCACCCCCACCCCCTCCGGGGGGTGGGACATCTCTGCGGTAAGCCACAACCTCAGATTTCGCAGTGACTCCCCTGAGGCAACTGAGAAGACTATGACACCTACGCCTGGGGGAGGGCGGCGAGCTGGTTGGTGATGCGGGCGATCTCGGCTTCGGTCTCCTTGAGGCGGGTGCGGACGTTTTCCACGACCGCTTCCGGTGCTTTGCTGGTGAACGAGGAGTTGGCGAGCTGCGCTTCGGCTGAAGCCTTGCGCTTCTCGGCCTCGGCCAGGTCCTTTTCCAGGCGCTTGCGTTCGGCGGCGAAGTCGACCGCGTCCGAGAGGTCCAGCTCCACGCGCACGCCGGCGACCTCGACCGAGGCCGTGGTGGAGAAGTCTGTCGTGGGATCTGTCAGTCGGGTCAGCGAACGGATGTGTTCCTCGAACCCGGTCAGTAGTGGGTTGGCGAAATGCAGGCGCGCGGGAACGCGCTGGCCGGGCTTGAGCCCCTGCTCGCTGCGGAACCGGCGGACCTCGGTGACGACCGTCTGCAATTCGCCGATGGTGTCCTCGGCCTCCGTATCGCCGAGGCTGATCTCAGCGTGCGGCCAGGGCGCGACGGTGATGGACTCCCTGTTGGTGAGGGTGAGCCACAGTTCCTCGGTGACGAACGGGATCACCGGGTGCAGCAGGCGCAACGTGACGTCGAAGACGTGGCCGAGCACGGCGCGGGTGTTCTCGGCCTCGGTCCCGCCACGCTGGAGCGGGGTTTTGGCCAGCTCGACATACCAGTCGAACAGCTCATCCCAGGCGAAGTGGTAGAGGAGGTCGCACGCGCGCGCGAAGTGAAATTCTTCGTAGGCCGTGTCCACCTCGGCGACGACCCGATTCATCCGGGAGAGAATCCAGCGATCCGCCGTGGACAGCTCCTCCAACGGCGGTAACGGACCGGAGAAGTCACCGCCGGTCAGCACCGAATTGGTCGTGGCGCCGTTCATCAGGGCGAAGCGGGTGGCGTTCCAGACCTTGTTGCAGAAGTTGCGCGACCCCTGCACCCAGTCCTCGCCGATGGGCACATCGGAACCGGGGTTGGCTCCCCGGGCCAGGGTGAACCGCAGGGCATCGCTACCGTAGGCGTCCATCCAGTCCAGCGGATCGACCGCGTTCCCACGCGACTTGGACATCTTCTTGCCGTACTGGTCGCGGACCAGCCCATGCAGGACGACGTCCTTGAACGGCACCGCTTCCTCGGGGCCGCGGTCGGCCATGGCGTAGAGACCGAACATCATCATCCGGGCGACCCAGAAGAACAGGATGTCGTAGCCGGTCACCAAGACACTGGTGGGGTAGAAGGCGCGCAGATCCTCGGTGTCGTCGGGCCACCCCAGTGTGGAGAACGGCCACAGCGCCGAGGAGAACCAGGTGTCGAGCACATCGGAGTCCTGGTACCAGCCCTCGCCCGTGGGTGGCTCCTCGTCGGGGCCGACACAGACCACCTCACCGTTCGGCCCATACCACACGGGGATGCGGTGTCCCCACCACAACTGGCGGCTGATGCACCAGTCGTGCATGTTGTCGACCCACTCGAAGTAGCGGGCGGCCATCTCCGGCGGGTGCAGCCGCACCCGGCCGTCGCGTACCGCATCCCCGGCGGCCTTGGCCAAGGGAGCGACCTTGACGAACCACTGCTGGGACAGCCGCGGCTCGACCACCGTGTCGCAGCGCGAGCAGTGGCCGACAGCGTGCAGGTAGGGGCGCTTCTCGGCGACGATGCGCCCTTGCTGGCGCAGCGCCGCGACCACCGCCGGGCGGGCCTCGAAGCGGTCCAAGCCCTCGAAGGGGCCGTGGGCGGTAACGATGCCGCGCTCGTCGAGAATCTCCAGGGCGGGCAGGTCGTGACGCCGCCCGATCTCGAAGTCGTTGGGGTCGTGGGCCGGGGTGACCTTGACCGCGCCACTGCCGAACTCGGGGTCGACGTGCTCGTCGGCCACGATCGGGATACTGCGCCCGGTGAGGGGCAGTTCCACCGAGGCGCCCACCAGGTGGCGGTAGCGCTCATCGTCGGGGTGCACGGCCACGGCCGTGTCCCCGAGCATCGTCTCGGCCCGCGTCGTGGCGACCACGACCGAGTTTTCGCCCTCACCGTAGCGGATCGAGACCAGCTCGCCCTCGTCGTCGCGGTGCTCGACCTCGATGTCGGACAGCGCGGTCTGGCAGCGCGGGCACCAGTTGATGATCCGCTCGGCCTGGTAGATCAGCCCGTCGTCGAACAGCCGCTTGAAGATCGTGCCCACCGCGCGCGACAGGCCGGCATCCATGGTGAAGCGCTCACGCGACCAGTCCACACTGTCGCCCAGGCGCCGCATCTGGCCGAGGATCTGCCCGCCGTAGTTCTCTTTCCAGTCCCAGACCCGTTCGACGAACTCCTCACGGGTCAGGTCATGGCGAGACTTGCCCTCGGTCGTGGCCAGGTGGCGCTCCACGAGGGTTTGGGTGGCGATGCCCGCGTGATCCATGCCCGGCAGCCACAGCGCTTCCAACCCCTGCATGCGGGCGCGGCGGGTGAGCGCGTCTTTGATGGTGTGGCCGAAAGCATGCCCCAGGTGCAGGGCACCGGTGACATTGGGCGGAGGGATCACGATCGAGAACGGGGGCTTGCCGCTCTTGGGATCGACCTCGAAGTAACCGGCCGCATGCCAACGTTGGTACAGCCGCTCTTCTACCTCAGCAGGTGCGTACTGGGTGGGCAGGCTAGAGGTGTGGTTCGCGCCGGTTTCTTCAGTCACAGAGCGCAAGTCTAGTGCCCGTGCGCAGCGCCCCCAAACCGCGTGACTGGTCTCAGCTGTATGCTGTTGACTCTTTTTTGACCTCTTGATTACTCTCAGAGTTCCCCTGAATACGATTCAGTAAGGGTCAGGTTGCGATGAGCACGCCATCGGCTGAAGAGAAGGTCGACAACCCCGAGTCCGACGCTGTCGAGTCGCCCGAAGCATCCTTCGAGGTCCCCGCTGAGGTCCTGATGGGCGGCGCTGAACCCGTCCCCACCGTCCAGATCAGCTAGACAGTCCAGACCTTAGGAACATGCACACCCGGGCCTGACCTAGGGCAAGGAGCAAAGCCGCTTTGGTGCCCGGCAGGTCCGGAAGATGTGCTCCCTCAATCGCGGCCGCAGCGAACGGAGACTCGATCCTCGATGGTCGTCGCCTTGTCCGAGCCGGATCTACATGACGCCCTACCTAGCGGCGCCGGCACCGCGAACCTTCACAGCTATCTGAGAGAACGTTTCGCAAACAGCACAGCAGCTCTGGTGACAAGCGCTGGAGCGGGTCTGGGAACCGACCTTGGGCCACTGGTCGAGCAATGCTCTCAGCTCGACCGGTCACGCCCCTTCTCCCCAGCCGTGTTCGTCGCTCACTATGCGCTCTTGGACGCGATCAGCCGTAGCGACGTCGAGGAGGTACGTGCCGCTGTCGCCTCCCTGGAAGCTTTAGACGCCCACGGCTGGTATGCCCAGGGGCGTACCGTCGATACGGTTGGCGCCACCAGTTGGGAAGAGCCCGTGCTGGCCAGACTGCGGGCACACCCCGTCCCAGACCGGTTCGGCCGGATGACCGTCATCGAACCGTTGCCAGAGGAGGAGTTGGCCAGCTACCAAGCCGAGGTCGAGCAGGCTCTCGCGCTCATCGAGGAAGCTGATCCGCAGATGCGGGCCGAAGTCGAAGAGCTCGTCCGTCATGTGTGTATCTCGCGTGGCTCGGGTGTGACAGGCGCGACCAGCCTTCAGTTCTTCGGCGCTGTGTTCCTGCGCGAGCCCTATCCGGAGTACCACCGGGTGATGTACTTCTTCGAACACCTGGTCCACGAGACGTCGCACCTGAAGCTCAACGTCATTCACACAGCGGATCCGCTCGTGTTGAACCCTGCCGACGAACTGCACCAGTCACCGTTGCGCCGCGACCCAAGGCCGGTGATGGGCATCTTTCACGCCCAGTTCGTGCTCTCCCGGCTCGTGCACATGTACCGCCGAGCCCTCCCGCTGGTCGAGGCCCCGATTTTCGCCGAGCACGCCAAAACCATCGAAGACAAATACCGGCGGGGGATCGGCACGCTCAACGAGGTTGGACGCTTCACCGAAACGGGCCGCGCCCTGTTGGACAGCATGACCAGCATGGCGGAATGACCAATGGGCCGTATCGTCTCTGACACCTCCCGGGTTACCAGCCCCAGCGCGTTTCGCGAGCACTTCACCACTAACGGCTTCAGTGTCGTCGAACAGCTCTTTGACGAGGAACTGTTCTCGGCCATGCGCGCCAGACTCGATGACATCCTCGCTCGACGCACGGACTTCCCCGAAGAAGCGTTCAACACCGAACGCCACCTGAGCAGCGACAGCACCGAGCCTGTGGTGCGCAAGCTCAAGGACGTGGCCCACAACGACGCTCTCTTCGCCGAAGCGGCCCGCCACGAGCGGATACTCGATCTGGTGCAGGAGATCACCGGACCGGACATCAAGCTGCACGCCTCCATCGGATGGATGAAACCCCCGCACATCGGCTCCCCGAAATCACCTCACCAGGACGCTGCTTACTGGACCCACATCGAACCACCCGAATTCGTGGTCTGCTGGATCGCGATCGATCCCGCCACACCCGACAACGGCTGTCTCAACTTCGTCCCGGGAAGCCACCAGCGAGGGATCTTCCCCCACGCGATGCTCGAAGAGTGGCGCGTGCCTGAGGAGGAGGTCCCCTACGACCAAGCCGTTACGGTGCCCGTACCTGCCGGCGGAGCCTCGTTCCACTCCGGGAAGACGGTCCACTGGTCCGGCCCCAACCACTCGCCGTACCCACGACGCGCGCTCTCGTTCGCCTACATGAGTGCTCAATGCGTCCTCACCGAGCAGTGGCAGGGCAAGATGAGATTCGACCTGGTGCGGGGACGCTCCTATGAGGGATGCGTATGAGCGCCGGCACGGCACCACTCCAACACTTCTTCTGGCTTCTGCAACGCTTGGAGCCGGAGTCGGTTCTGGACATCGGGTGCGGCGGTGGAGATCTCTTGGCCCTCTGTCGAGACGCCGGTATCCACGCTCATGGCATCGACCGAGGCCCACACAACGTCCGCCGGGCCTCAGCCAGAGGATTGCACGCCTACGAAGGCTATGCCGAGAAGCCGGACTTCGCCGACAAAGCCGTCGAATGGGCAGTACTACGCCACGTTCTGCACCACACACCCAACACCGAGACCGTCTTGAGCGAAGCTCTGCGCATCGCCAAGCGCGGCGTCGTCATCGCTGAACCGTGGGCTGACCTCAGCGTGCCCTCGCAACGCCTCGCCCACGAAATCGACCGTTGGTCCAAAAGCGTCCACCAAGCCCTTGGCTACTACCACCGTCCAGGACTGGACCTCCCCGAGATACTGGCCACGTTTCCCGGATATCCGCCTATCCAAACCACGGTCGACTACTTCACGAATCTGGCCCCCGTCTCACCCAAGACCATGTTCGACCGGATGGCCGACTTCATTTCCCGTCTGCCTCGGAACCATCCTTTGAAAGACCAAGGCGAAAACCTGAGACAACGTGCAGCGGAGAGAGACGTCAGTGCAATGGGTTCGATGCTGCTAACAGTAACCATCAAAGGCCCTTCGCTGGCAGAATCGGTTGTCCCCGGCCGCTGATTTCCGTCAAGGACACCCCCCGAAAAAGCATCGTGGCGTGTACCTGTATCTACGAGAAAGCCGGGGTTCGGTTGCAGGAGAAGGGAAAAGGGAGGGTGTACAGCATTCCAGTCTGGTCTCACCAAGCACCAAGACCTACAACATGGTCCACGACCCCAAGAACCGCGATACCGACATCGTCGAGCTGCGGGAGATCCACCGGGCGATCGATGAGGCGGTGGTGCGGGCCTACGGTTGGGATGACCTGCTGGCTCAAGGGCTTGGCCACGACTTCCACGAGACACGGCAGGGCACCCGCTACACGATCGGTCCAGCGGTACGTATTGAGATCCTGGACCGGCTGCTGGAGTTGAACCACGAGCGCTACGACGCCGAGGTCGAGCAAGGGTTACACGAAAAGTCCAACAAGAAGGGCACTGCCCCGGATGCGCTCTTCTAAGCTTTTCCGGGGCATTCCCGCTGCACCTAAAAACGCTCGATCTCCACGAGAAAAGCGCGCCACTCCTGAGGGGGAACCGAAAGATGGCCTAGTTGGCGATTTTGAGTGTCGCGAACCTGTACGAGACTTCCATCGGTTCTGCACTCGACACAGTTAACATTCTCCGCGGTGGTGTAGCTTGACTTGTGCCAGTTATTGTCCATTGATTTCGTTTCCTATTTCGCTAAGAAGTTCGATGGTTTGGCTGGTCGGTAGAGCCTCTGCTTGCAGAGAGCCAAAAATAGAAGACATACGGTTGGCTTCCGGGCCGGTCACAACATGCATCCCTGAGCGATGCTCCTCGTGCCCGATCATTCTACCGTCCTGAAGGGATATCACTCGAAACGGGCCGGTGGGGTTTGGGTGAGAGGGAGTGTACAGTGGAATGATGCCCAGCCTTATCTTCTGTTTCTCGACCAGGGTGTGAAGATGGCTGAGCTGATCCCGGTGGATCGCACGAGAACCGACAACCCTGCGGATGGCCTGCTCATCGAGTACGAAGGATAAATCTGCGCCCTCGACAGAGGGAAGTCGAGAAACTCGGGAGTTGACAAGCTTTTTCAGTTCCGCGTCTTCCCATTTTCCAAACTTGGTGTTTCTTAGGATCGACTCGGCATAGCCAGGGGTCTGCAAGAGCCCCGGGATCACCGCGTTATGAAACTCCTTGATCTCGGTAGCATCCTGCTCCACGGCTTCAAATTTTCGCCACCGCTCGGGGATGTCCCGCCGGTTGGTTATCTCTGACCAAAGTTGGAGCAGCTCTCCACCAGCATTGAGGATCTTATCCATATCCTCAGCGTGCTTATGGCGCGGTGAACGTGTGCCGTTCTCGAAGCTGCTGATCGTTGCGGGCGAAAGAAAGGTCTCGGAAGCGAGTTTCCGCTGGGTGAGTGCTGCGGCCTCACGGTGTCGTCGCAGCTCGTGTCCCCAGCGCTGCCAAGCTGAGCCATTCATGTTCACATTGTTCACGAGAGCTCGACGTATGTCTACAGGAAGCTGTGAACACGACAAGACGCTGAACCTTATAGCTATTAAGCAGGGTGTGTTGGAGTGTGTACTCCGGAAGCACGAGAGCCCCCGCGGCCGATGGCGGCCCGGGGGCGTGGTCCCAACCTGAAAGAGGCAGGTGGAACATGTTCAAGCTTATCCGGAACCACTACCGAGCGCAGCGGGTGCGTTGCCTGCTGTGGATGGGGCGGTGATGGCCGTGACCGCGACCGAGGACGTGCCGCCCCGATCGCTGCCGGAGACCCGGCTGTCGGACCTGCCCGTCAAGCTGCGGCCGACCGCGCGCCGGTACGGCTACCTGTGGCAGATCCGCCACCATCCCGAGCGCCGCATGGCGCCCTACAGCGCCCGCCCCCGCTGCGGCGAGGGACGGACCATCCACACCGACACCGTCAGCATGCTGGAGCGTGTCCTGGCCATGGTCGAGCGCCGGCTCGACGAGATGGACGCCGACGACTGCGACTGCCCCGACGAGTGCGCGTGCCCCGAGGCCCCGGAAGACTCAGAACCCCCGGAAGCGACCGACTCCACCGGGGAGAGCCCCGAGCGTCCCGACTCTCCGCCCGCGGCACCCGCCGAGCCGGCCGAAACGCCCCAGCCGACCCCCTAGAGCCCGCCCACCCACCCGGCCCACCCCCCACTCCCCTCCTCCGGGGTGGGCCGGGAGGCTACCGCTCATTGATGCCTGGAGCGAGGGTGGCGTGAGGGTTCTTCCGTCGCTCGTGCTTCGATCGCTGCGCGATCTCAGCAGCCTGGGTGGGCTGTGGTTGGGGTGGCGTGGGAGGGTTTTTCCGTCGCTCGTGCTTCGATCGCTGCGCGATCTCAGCAGCCTGGGTGGGCTGTTCTCCTGGAGTCTGCCTGTGCGCCCGGTCCATTCCACTGGCACCCGCCCGTGCGCCCGGCCCGCCCTGCTGGGATTTGTCCCTTTCCCGGCCCATCCCCTTAGCATCTGTCCCTCCACCCGGCCCACCCCCACCAACTCTCCAGGGTGGGCTGTGGCTGGGGCAGGTGCTGTGGCCCCACGCCCTCTGGGGCGCCCATAGATCGGCTGCGCCTTGGAGGGGCGCCGCCCACCGCTGTATCCGCTGTATCCCGCGTTACAGTGACGCACCGCGCTCGAGCACCCTTCCGGGGTAGAGCGAGCTTCTAAGTCAGAGCAAGGTCCCGTGCTACAGCGGCGTTCCGTTGCCCCGGTGGCCGCCCGTGTCGTTTCCGGCAGCCTCAGCCACGGCGCCTCCTCAGGCTGCTGAGATCGCGCAGCGATCGAGGCACGAGTGAACGCCAAACTTCCGAGCATGGCCTGCGCTGGGGGCAATGAGCGGCAGCCTTCTGGCCTACCTTAGCCATGGCGCCTCCTCAGGCTGCTGAGATCGCGCAGCGATCGAGGCACGAGCGAACGCCGGGTCCCCAAGCACGGCCCACCCCAACCCCTCCGGGGAGCAGCTCTCTGCGGCGAGCCACGAGCCCGCGGCGGATCTATTCCGCGTTTTCAGTCGAAACGCGGGCTGTTCTCCACGATCGGCGATGATAGAAGGCTTGCGAAGTCGGACCTACGTGTCACCGGTTCGGGGGCGGACAGCGGTGTCCTCGGCGCGGAGAGCGGCTGAGATGCGTAGCAGCAACTTTTTGAACTCGTGGCCGGTGAGGGCTGCGTCTTTGAGTTGCTGGAAGTAGTTCGCGTAGGCGTTGATCTCGTCTGCCGCGTCGAGTCGTTGTTGGGCGGTGAGGGACTCGATGAGTACGTGGTCGTCGTAGAGGATGAAGTTGGTTAGCGGGAAGACCGGCATCGCTGCCGTGAAAGGGATGACCCCGATCTCGACATGGGCATAGTCGGTGAGGGCGAGCAGCCGGTCCAATTGGCCAATGAGTGTTTCGGTCGTTCCGAAGCGGGTGTGCAGTGCCGCTTCGCCCATGATGATCTGAATGTTCTGATGTGGCTGATAGAGGGCCTGCTGGCGTTCCATGCGTTTGCCGACGAGGGCGTCGATCTCGTCGGGGGTGACTCCGGCCGATGCGGGGCCGCATGGGCGGGTGAGCACGTCGCGGGCGTAGGCGGCGGTTTGCAGCAGCCCGGGAACCAACGCGGGTTGGAACTCCGCGATCCGGGTGGATGCCGCGTCTTCGCGCGTGGTGGTTTCCTGCTCGGCGACGGCTCCGCCGTGCCTGCGGTACCGCTGCCCGAAGGTGGCGTATTCGATGCGGGCCGCACTGGCGAGTTCGCGCAGTTCCTCCAGTTGTTCCTGGGATGCGCCGACAGCCTCGGCCCACTGGTCAAGGTCGTCGTCGGTGGGGCGTTGGTTGCCCTGTTCCAGTTTGGAGACGCGGGTCTGGTGCCAGCCCAGGTGGCGCGCCAGAGCGCTGCCGGAGGGGAACGCAGCAGCGCGTAGCTCGCGAAGCCGACGGGCGAGCATCGCTCGTTGCGGCGTGATCGGGGCCGGCACTCTGCTGCGTCCTCCTGGTTCTGCCTTAACGCGGGTGGTAGTCCCGCCATGGTCGTGACTGCGCCAGCGCGGCGTCGCGGATGGCGCAGGCGTCGACGATGCGCTGCACATCGGTAACTGGTTCGGCTTCGAGCCATGCGCCGTCCGGCGCATACCGCATCGACCATAGCTGCCGTGCGTCGATGAGCCAGAAGTCGCTCCCGGAGGGTACGTCAGCGGGCCATTCTCCGTTAGGGGGTACGGGAATGACTCGCACCTCCTCTCCGGCCTCGACATTGGGGGCATAGGAGGCGAGCTCGAAGCGCATGTAATCGGTCAGCGGCTCGGTCACGACGTGCACCCGCTGGGCGCGGCAACCGTCCCTGACCCGCCGTTGGATGTGTGCGCACCACTGGCGTAGCTCTTCGGTCGGCGTGACCGTGCCGCTGCGCCGCCATTCGGCCAGGGCCTCGTCTTCGCTGCTGCCGGAGTAGCGTTGCAGCGTTTCCAGGCGAAACAGCGAGTAGCGGAAACCGGATAGGGCTTTTACCAGCTCGTCGATACCGGGCCGGGAGTCCTGCCGCGTCGTCATTGTGAGCCTGCCTGGTAGAGCCGGGCCGCCTCCAGGATGATCTCGGGCTTGATCAGCACTCCGTTCTCGCCGGGCAGCACGTTCTCCATGTTGGCGAAGGTATCGGTGTCCATCGCCAGTCCTTGCACGGCCAGCATGCCGTTCTCGGCGAGGTAGACGCTCTGGCAGCCAGTGGGGTTCGACTCCGGGTCTTTGCAGAGCTTCTGAAGGTGCACGACAGCCTCCCGAGCTGGTCGAAACAGTAACCCCACTATATTCGCTTATTTCTCGGTTGACTGCCTACTGGCCTTGATATCAATCTCCATTTAACCTTGAATCAACCTTGATTACTGCTAGCGTGTGACTGATCCGCACGGCTCTCCCTGCTGCGCACCGTCAAGGCAGACGCTCTAGATCCTGTTTTTGAACGGTCGGGGCACGGGACTATGGGGGTGTTCGTCGTCCGCTCGTGCCTCGACCACTGCGCGACCTCGCCAGCCTGCGGGGCGACAGCGCAGGTAGCTTCCCCGCTTGCGCCCACCCGTCGGCCCTTCCGAGGGCGGGTACCGGGACGGTGCCGCTCATCGACGCCTGAAGCGGGGTTTCGCGTAGGTGTTGCTCTCGTCGGTCGAGTCGAGTCGTCGCCGGTACGCCGTGTGCGACCCCACCCACCACACGCACGGCCACCTCGCCTTCCCCGCATGAGTTCTCAAAAATCAGCAACTTAGAGCAACTCTGTAGTTTGAATTCCTCGGCGAGGTTAGCTTGGGACCTGATGTCCCCTTGTAGTGATTTTGGGGACGCATTTCCAGGGCCTGTCCAAGGAGGTAGAAATGAATGGTGACGGCGGCAACTAGGTAGCGTATGCGAAGGGCCGGGAGCGCATTTCACTCCTGGCCCTTCGCTTGATCTAGTCCGGCTGAATCTTGCTCAGCCTCAGCGGTGCAGTGATCTGATGTGTTCGGCGGTTTTGGTGAGTTGCTGGTCGTCGGCGCGCCGGTGGTCGTGGGAGGAGATGTAGCCCTGGTAGCGGTCGAAGTAGACATCCACGGATGACTTGACTGGTTGCCAGGCGTCGCCTTGGTTGCCGGCCGTTCCGTGCATGGGGAAGAGTTTGGCGTGGGCGTGGTCCACTCCGTAGCCCTCGTACATGATCGCGGTGCGCGCCACGTCCGGATAGGCCGTGTCCAGGAGTCGGGCGACCTCGCCGGCGGCCAGGTGCAGACTGACGAAATCGTCCTGGGCCATGTCGATCACGTAGCTCGGCCGGTGCGCTTTCGGCGCCACGACTGAGAAACCCTCGGTGTTGGGAAAGATCGACAGGAAAGCCAGGTGCCGGTCATCCTCCCAGATCCGGTGACATGGCGCCTCTCCTGCGACGATCCGGCAGAAGACGCAGTCGGCCGTACGTTGGTCACTACTCAACGGACTCTCCTCGGCTTGCATATTCTGATCGTGAAGTTTGCCCGGAGTAGGCTCCACAGGTATTGCACGCGGGGTTGAGTTCCGCTTCCTGCCAGTCCAAGAGAAGTTCGTGGGTCCATACTCCGACCCGCCTGTTCAGCGACCGGGCAGTGCCGAAACGCCCCAGGTGTCTGAGGGCGTCGAGACTCGCCAGGCTGGAGGCGAGCATGTTGACCGGCCCATTGGACGGCGCCTGATACCGATGGTTGATTCGTGAGATCACGGCGGAGAGTTGCGGATCATCAGCGGGCTCACGTGCGATGATCCGCCGGCAGTCCCAGCAGCCACTCACGCCGGGAACCACGAGGGGACCCCAAACCGCTATGTCGTTCACGTAACAGACGTTCATCCAGGTCTGCCCGGCTCGCACACAGTGGGTGTTGACGAGGTCGGTAAGGCCGGGGGTATCAGCCGAAACCACCACGAGATCCACGGCAGGCAGCGATTCCAGGTCGTCCAGGGAAGCGATTGCCTTCTCGAGGTGTGTCACCTCTACTGTGCTGTTCCTGCGTGCGAGCTCCCGAGCCAGCACAGTGCTTTTGAGTTCGCCGACATCGGACTCGGTGAACATGTACTGCCGTGTCAGGTTGCTCAGTTCGATCCGGTCGTCGTCGACGAGGGTCAGGTGCCCGATCCCGCTCGTCACCAGGGTGATCGCCATGAGATTGCCGATTCCACCGCATCCAAGGAAGAGGACATGGCTGCGGGACAGCCGATCCTGGACCTCGCGAGCGCGGGTACCGGAGAGTTCGTAGAGCAGAGCGGGGCGACTGTAGCGTTCGTCGTAACCGAGAGTGTCGTATGGGATCAGGTAATTGCCCTGAGATAGTATCCGCATCGCTTCAGTGGCTCGTGTTTCCGGAAGACCGCACACCTGCCTGAGGAACACCCTCGCTTCGTTCACGGTCCGGGGAACGGAATAGTAGTCGGCGAGGCGGGCTAGTGGCTCCCACAGTTCCTTGTCGGTGATGACCTGCTGAATCGAGCCGAAGCCAAGGTACATTCGCTCATTTTGAACACCAATCCGGACGTATGGAGCAAGAGTATGGCGTGGATCACTCTTCTTGACCATGGCCTCACCCATAGGAGTCCCTTTTCCGGTGAAGGTGGAGAGATATCTTTAGTCGCAGCCTAAGCATCCGGTGGGCTGAGAGAAGAGGATTGCTCAGAATTGCTCATGCAATGGCTGCTGCACTCTGGCGAACCGTGTCGAGCATCGAGAGACTAGAACCATCCCAAGAAGAGGAGGAACATGAGGCTGCACAATATCGGGACGACATCGCAGAATGGTGGATGCCCTACGCTGTACGAGACGGACAACGGTGACATCGTGGTCCAGGGATACCGGTTGACCGACGCCGAGGCTGTGGCACAACTGTCCAATGTCCTGCCTGGCGAGGAGTTCGTCGTGGTCCCCCGTGAGTTGCTCACCCGCTTTGCCCCCAAGGAATGACATGTCTGATCTCGTCAGTGGTGAGGAGTTCGAGGACCTGTTCCGCGCGTATCGCTATACCGCTTGGCGGCTGGAGGTGCGGACCCACTACGGCAAACTCGACGAGGATCAGCCGTTCCAGGAGTGGCTGGCCGGTAAAGATCCGGGGATCGAGTGGTTCAAGCCCTGGCTGCGTATGGTGCGCGAGGAGTTAGCCACCGGCAAGCGGATGGAGCGGGTACGCATCATCGACGACCCGCCGTCGGAGTACCTGCGGTGGGAGTTGTGGGGAACCCCATACAACCTGGGCGTGGGCGAGGACATCAGGTATCTGCCTCGGGAACACCCGGTTGTGGCGCACCTGCCGGACTACGACTTCTGGGTGTTCGACAGTCGTACGGTGGCCCGGCTGCGTTTTGACGGGGACCGTTTCCTCGGAGCCACGCTGACGGAAGAGCCGCATACCGTACTGGCGGCATTGCAGGCGCGCGACGCGGCGTGGCATCATGCGCTCACCTACCAGGAGTATCTGGCGACAAGGGTGGAATGACCGATTACCAGACAGCTCGCGTGTCGCTGGGCGTGCGGTTGCGTGAGCTTCGAGCCGACACAGGGCTGTCTGGGCGCACCCTTGCGCAGCGCTTGGGATGGCATCCGTCGAAGATCTCCAAACTGGAAAACGGTAAGCAGACCGCCACCGTGGATGATCTGCGCGCCTGGAGTGAGGCGTGTGGACAGCCCGGCGCAGTCGATGGGCTCCTCGCCCAGCGGCGTTCGCTGGAGACCCACTATGCGAGTTGGCGCCGTCAGCTCGCCGGCGGTACCGGGGCACGTCAGGCCGCGTTCGGTGACCTAGAACGCGGTGCCCGGCGAATCCGCGTTTTCGAGGCGGCGTGTGTGCCTGGATTACTCCAAACGGCCGAGTACGCGCGGTATATAATCCGTCACGGCATCCGGCTGCATAGCACGCCTGATGACCTCGACAATGCCGTCCGGGCGCGAATGCGGCGCCAGAGTATTCTCAACGAGCCGCACCCCATATGCCACATTCTCATCTGGGAGCCGGTACTGCGGATGCGTCTGTGCCCCGCGGATGTGATGGTCGAGCAGGTGGACCGCATCGCGGAGTCGATCAAACGGTCGCGGCTCGATATCGGAATCCTGCCCACAGATGCCGAGTTGGACGTCGTCCCTTCACACGGTTTCTGGATCTTCGACGAGGACCGGGTACTGGTCGAGACGGTCAGCGCCGAGTTGTGCCTTACCGACCGCGACGCGATCGCTCCCTACCGTCAGGTATTCACAAAGCTGTCTCGGGTGGCTCTTCGGGGCGTGGCCGCCCAGCGACTCGTGGTGCGTGCACGCCATGCCCTGACCAACGATCCGGAAGACGGATAGAGCCGCCCGGAGAGAAGCGGTGACCGTTGGTCGTAAGCCGAACTTCCCGTGAGCGCTGTCCCCGCCGACGGTTCCCCGTCCCTTCACAATGCCGGGGCCACCGGCCACGGCTGACAGCGCGCGACGGGCGCGAAGAGGAAAAATCTCGGATCTGCCGCAGTACGGCCGAATACGCGCGGTACGTAATCGTCACGAGTCGGGCGCGGCCTCCCGTATCGGTTCGCTGGACCAGACGGTGTCGAGAGGAAAAACGAACAGCCGTTCGTCGTACTGGTAGCGGTAGCGCCCCATGTTGATGACCGCGCCGCCGATGAAGTCCTCGCCGAGGCGGTCACGCAGCATCCGCAGCCCCCGGAAGTCGGCGTCGGAGACCTTCTCCGCGGCCTTGACCTCGATTCCCGCGACCAGACCCTCGTCGGTCTCGATGACGAGGTCCACCTCATGCTGGTCGCGGGTACGCAAGTGGGAGAACCGCACGCTCTCCTGCGCCCAGCCGCCCTGCTTGAGGATCTCGTCGACGACGAAGGTCTTCACGGCGTGGCCGAACTCGGTCAGGGTGGCGGGGCGGCGGCGGGCGAGCTTGCGTTCGGTGATGCCCATCAGGTGGCAGGCGAGCCCGCTGTCCACCAGATGCACCTTGGGAGAGCGGCCGACCCGAGTCGACAGCGTCCGGCTGAACGCCTCCAGCCGGTGGACCAGGAACACCGACTCCAGGAGGGTGATGAAGTCGCCAACCGTTCTCGCCTCCATCCCCAAGTCCGAGGCTATGGCGCTGGCGTTGAGCACGCCTCCGGTACGCGAGGCCAAAGCGCGAAGTACCGTGGGCAGCGCACCACGTTGCCGGACCCGGCGGATCTCCATGACGTCGCGTTCGATGACCCGCTCGACGAAGTCGCTGAACCATCGACGTCGGTCGGCGGGTGCCGACCGGTTGACCGCGATGGGGAACCCGCCGGCGAGGATCACCTGTTCGTAGTCGGCGCGGGTGAACGTCGACCTCGTCGGCCCGAGAAGGTTCTCGGGGGCGGTGAGAAGCTGGTCGAGGAAGGTTTCCCGTTCGCCGCGCAGTTCACCTTGGGACAGCGGCCACAGGGTCATGACGTGGACCCGTCCCGTCAGAGACTGGCTGGCTCGGGGAAGCATGTCGTAACGGGTGGAGCCGGTGAGCAGGTAGCGCCCCGGCCTGAGGTCTCGGTTGAGTTCGGCCTTGATCGCCGACAGCAACTCCGGCGCGTGCTGGAACTCGTCGATGCACACCGGTTCGGCGTTGCCCGAGACGAAGGTCGCCGGATTGTCTGAGACCACCTGGAAGGTCTCCACATCGTCGAGATCGGTGACCTCGACGCCGTGTGTTTTGGCGTAGTTGGCGAGCAGGGTGCTCTTGCCGACCGTGCGGGCTCCGGTGACGACCACGACGGGCTCCTGTTCGAGACGTCGTGAGACGACGGATTCCAGATTCCGCTTGAGAGCTGCTCCGTGTTGGTCAGTCAACCGCGTGTCCAGGGAAATATCAGATCTGTCGGGCAAGAAATCTCGGATCTGCCGCGGTGATCATATCCAGATTGCCGCGGCGGAAATCTCAGATCTGTCGCTCGGCCGCCCTTATCGACCGCGCTCGGGCCATCGGGCAGCCCTCCAGGTGGACGCGGCGCGGCCCGCACCGTGTGACCGTTGCGGCTTTCCGTGTCACCGCGGGCCTCTAGGCTGAGGCGCTGAACGCGGGAGCCGTTGGGGGAACTGGAGGAGAGGCCGATGACCGATCGGGACACCGGCGGGGCGCACGACGGCGGGCACCCGGTGCTGGACGTGCCGCTGAACCTGCGCGAGGCGCCCTCCCGACAGGTGCGCGAGGAGCTGGAAGACCTCGTCCGCCGCGACCTGCTCGGGCCGTGGGGCGGCGAGACCGAGGAGTTCGCCCCCAAAGCCAAAGGGCCGCTGGAGCGCTACCTGGTCGGGCGCCTCGGCCCCAAACAGGAGCCCACCTCCAGCCTCGACCCGCCCGAGGAAGGGCTCGACGCCGAGATCTCGGCCGGCGGCGACGGCGAGGAAAGCGAACTCACCGACGTGCTCACCCCGCAAAACGCGGGGCGGCTGTGGGCCTCCTCGATGGGGCTGTCCTTCGCCGTGGCCGCCGGCACCGACGCGGTCCACGTCACCGCCACCTGGGGCCGCTACGACAAGACCACGACCCTCGACGAAGACGGCACCCCGCGCAGCGTGTGGTCGCGCGAGCCACTGCACCACACCCGCGAACTACGCCTGGACGGCCCGGCCACCCAGCGCCTCCCGCTCACCGTCGACACCCCCGACCAGCCCGGCGTGCACCTGCGCGCCGAGGTCCGCCCCGGCGGGCGCGGCACCGAAGACGGCGCGCGCGTGGTCGAGCTGACCTTGGTCAACACCCAGCACGAGCCCTCCACCAACCGCGACGTCGCCTGGCTGTTCCAACCCCGCCTCACCGTCACCGCCCTCGACGGCGCCGACGCCGTCTTCGTCCCCATCGACGACCCGCTGCGCGAGAGCGCCGACCCCCACCTCGACACCGAAGAGCGCCACCTGCGGCTGCTCTACCAGGATGAGCTACGCTACGCCGCCGGCCGCAACGTCGCCGTCCACGCCGACGTCGCCGCCGACCGGCGCCGCGCCCACCGGCTGCACACCACCTGGGTGCCCACCTACGAGGTGCCCGCCACCATCGCCCCCACCGTCGACGACTCCCCCTACCTAGCCGGGCTCGAACTGTCGATGGACACCCTCGCCGAGGCCGCCCCCGCCGACCTGGCGACCGGACTGGCGCCACTGGCCGACGGCTACGCCGCCTGGCTCGACGACCGCGACGCCGACCTCGCCGACCTGCCCGACCACCTGCGCCCCACCGGCGAGGCCGCCGTCTTCACCGCGCGCCAAGCCGCCGAACGCATCCGCGCCGGAGTGGCGCTGCTGGCCGACCCCGCCGCCGCCCACCACGAGGAGGCGCTGGCGGCGTTCCGCTTCGCCAACCGCGCCATGGCGTTGCAGCGGCGCCACACCCAACTCGCCCAACTGCGCGAGACCGAAGGCATCGACTACGCCGAGGCCCAGCGGCGCGTCCTCGCCCGGGGCGCCGCAGCCGCCTCGTGGCGCCCCTTCCAGCTCGCGTTCGTGCTGCTCAACCTCCCCTCGCTGACCGATCCCGCCCACCCCGACCGCGCCACCACCGTCGACCTGCTGTTCTTTCCCACCGGCGGCGGTAAGACCGAGGCGTACCTCGGCCTGGCCGCCTACACCTTCGCCATCCGGCGGCTACAGGGCGTCGTCGGCACCGGCGAGGACGCCCGCAGCGGCGAGGCGGGGGTCGCGGTCCTCATGCGCTACACGCTGCGGCTGCTGACCGCCCAACAGTTCCAGCGCGCCGCCGCACTCGTGTGCGCCGCCGAGGTGCTGCGCCGCGACGCCGTGGCCGCCGGCGACCACCGCTGGGGCGACACCCCGTTTCGGATCGGACTGTGGGTGGGCGGCAAGGTTTCACCCAACCGCTACGACGACGCCGCCCAGCAGGTCAGCGACGCCCGCGACTCCGGATCGGGCAGCCACGACACCGTGCTACAGACCCTGGCCTGCCCCTGGTGCGGCACCGCGCTGGCCGCCTGGCGCGACCTGCGCACCGACGACGACCTGCGGCGGGTGCTGCTGTACTGCCCCAACGCCGAAGGCCAGCACGCCTGCCCCTTCTCCGAGCTGCGCTCGCCCCGCGAGGGGCTGCCCATCCTCACCGTCGACGAGGAGATCTACCGGCTCGCCCCCAGCCTGCTCGTGGCCACCGTCGACAAGCTCGCCCAACTGCCCTGGCGCGGCTACGCCGGCATCCTCTTCGGCCGGGTCAGCCGGCGCTGCCCCCGCCACGGCTACCGCCACGACGACCTCGACACCAACTGCGGCTCCCGCCACAACGCCAAGGGCACGCTGCCCGCCGCGACCAGCGAGCCCGTCACCCGGCTACGCCCACCCGACCTGATCATCCAAGACGAGCTGCACCTGATCTCGGGCGCGCTGGGCACCGTGGTGGGCCAGTTCGAGGCGGCCGTGGCCGAACTGTGCCGCTGGCACGCCGGCGGCGTCGAGACCGGCCCCAAGATCGTGGCCTCCACCGCCACCACCAAACGCGCCCGCGAGCAGGTGGCGGGGATCTTCGCCCACGACCTCGCCGTGTTCCCACCGCCGGTGCTCAACGTGCGCGACACCTTCTTCTCCCGCCAGGTGCCCGTCAGCGAACACACCCCCGGGCGGCGCTACCTGGGGCTGTGCGCCCACGGCGTCCGCCTCAAACAGGCCGAGATCCGCCTCGCCGAGAGCCTGCTGTTGGCCGCCCAGACCCTGTTCGACACCTACGGCGCCGCCGCCGACCCCTACATGACCCTGGTGGGCTACTTCAACTCCACCCGCGAGCTGGCGGGCATGCGCCGCTACCTCGACGACGACGTCACCATCCGGGTGCGCCGCCACGGCACCCCCAAAGGGCTGTCGAACCGGCTCGTCTCCAGTGCCCACATGCTCAGCATCCAGGAGCTGACCTCCCGAGTGTCCTCCGGCGAGATCAGCAGTGTGCTCAACCACCTGGAGACCGGCTTCGACCCGCGCTTCGACACCTCCGTGCGGCGCAAGGCGGTCAACGACGAGATCCGCGCCGCCAGCGCCGAGAAACGCACCCCCCGCCTGCCCGACCGCCCCGGCGGCCGGCCCCCGGTGGACGTGCTGCTGGCCACCTCGATGCTGCAAGTCGGCGTGGACGTCTCCCGGTTCGGCCTGATGACGGTCACCGGACAGCCCAAAAACACCGCCGAGTACATTCAGGCATCCTCGCGCGTAGGCCGCGACCCCGCCCGCCCCGGTCTCGTGGTGACGCTGTACAACTGGTCGCGCCCGCGCGACCTCGCCCACTTCGAGGACTTCGAGCACTACCACGCCACCTTCTACCGCCAGGTCGAGGCGCTGTCGGTGACGCCCTACACCCGCCGCTCCCTCGACCGGGGCGCCGCCGCCACCTTCGTCGCCGCCGTCCGCAACGCCGAGGAGCGTTTCTCCCGCAACACCGACGCCCACGACGTGCCGCTGGACTCCGCCGAAGTCGAGGAAGTCACCCGCCGGCTGTTGGAGCGCGCCGAGGCCGTGGCCGGGCCGCGCGGGCGCGAGTACCTCGCCGAACGCATCGAAGCGGTCAAAGACACGTGGGACAAGGCCAGACAGGGCTCCAGCCGCCTGGGTTACCGGCGGGGCAGTTTCCGAAAGCAGCGGTTGCGCGGCCTGCTCACCTCCGCTGGGGGCGCCGACTGGTCGGAGTTGACCGTTCCGCAGTCGATGCGCGAGACCGAGAACGAGATCAACCTGCTGGTGCCCGGCACCGGACTGTTCACCCCCGTACGCGGCGCCCCTGAGTGGTCCTTCGCCCCACCGAGCCAGGACGGCGCCGACAGCGACGCCGCCGCCGACGACGATTCCGCGCTCACCGACGAGATGGGCGACTCGATCCTCGAAGCTGCCAAGAACACCAAGAAGAGGAAGCGCTGATGGCCTCCACCACCCAGCACCGCCGCCGTGTCGGCAGCGCGCGGCCCAGCCACCTGATGTTCACCAGCGGTATCGGCGCCCTCGTCGACCTGCCCAACTTCGCCGTGCTCGTGCGCGGCACCGACGACTGGCGCTATGACACGCTGCCCGACTGGAACCCCCTATCCGAACCGCGACTGCTGCAAGCTGTCAGCAATCGCCTGAGTTCCGAGGTGACCCAACTGCGGCCCGCGCCGTGGCTGGACGGCCTCGACCAGGACCCCCGCGGCCCAGCCGCACGGGTGGGCGTGCCCACCATCCCGTTCCCGCAGTGGCTGCGCTGCACCGCCTGCCACCAGTTGGCCCCGCTCGACTTCGGTATCTGGGGCTTCGAGAACGACCTGCCCCGCAAACCCGACAAGGCGCGGTTCTTCCACGACACCTGCCGCTACAAGAAGTCCAAGAAGCCCCTCGCCGTGGCGGCCCGGTTCGTGCTGGCCTGCACCAACGGTCACCTGGACGACTTCCCCTACCTGCCCTTCGTCCACAAGGGCGGCGCCTGCCCGGAGGTCGACCACCCCCTGTTGCAGATGGCCGACTACGGCGGCAACCAGGGACCGGCCGTCACCCTGCGGTGCCTCGCCTGCAAGACCGAGCGGCCCATCAGCGACGCGATGGGCTGGCGCGGCAAACAGAACCTGCCCCTCTGCCGGGGCCGCCACCCCCATCTGGAAACCTTCGACCCCAACGGGTGCGATGCCGAGCCCAAGGTCCTCATCCTGGGCGCCTCCAACCAGTGGTTCCCCGAAGTGCTCTCGGCACTGGCCGTGCCGCCCACCGGGGCCAGCGCGCTACGGGCCAAGGTCGAGCAGGTGTGGGAGGACGGCTTGGCCGAGGTCAAAACGTTCGAGGTGTTGCAGTTCGCCGTCACCCAGCCCAAGTTCGCGCCGCTCAAAGAGTGGCCGCTGGAGGAGGTGTGGCAGGCCATCGAAGCCCACCGCGCGAGCCTGGCCGAGGCGCAGCCGGCCGCCACCGCGCCCGTGGACCTGCGCACCCCCGAGTGGGAGATCTTCTCCGCCACACCCGCACCCGAACCCACCGAGGACTTCGCGCTGCGCCGCGACCCCGACGGCGTGCCGCCCGCGCTGTCGGACATGTTCGCCGACGTCGTGCAGGCCGAACGGCTGCGCGAGGTGCGCGCCCTGGTGGGCTTCACCCGGCTGGAGGCCCCCGACCCCGACGACCCCGACACGGGCAAAAGCGCGCCACTGGCGCGCGACCAGCCCGCCTGGGTGCCCGCCAGCGAGGTCCGCGGCGAGGGCATCTTCCTGCGTGTGCCCGAAGACCTCATCACCGAGTGGGAAGAGAAGATCGCCACCTCCGCCGTGGTGAGCGAGCACCGGGAAGCGTTCAAACGGTTCCGCTACAACCGCTACTCCGGCCGGATTCAAAACTTCGACGAATTCGACCCGCTGCGCGGCTGGCCCGGCCCGCGCTACATCGCACTACACACCCTCTCCCACCTGCTGATCCGCACCGTCGCGCTGGAGTGCGGCTACAACTCCGCCAGCCTGTCGGAGCAGATCTACTCCGGCGAGGGCCGCGCCGGCATCCTCATCTACACCGCCGTGCCCGACGCCGAGGGCACGCTGGGCGGACTCGTCTCGCTGGCCGAACCCGACTCCCTGGAGCGGCTGGTGCGCCGCGCCATGGCCGACGCGCGCCGCTGCTCCTCCGACCCGCTGTGCGCCGAACGGCTGCCGCGCAGCCCCAGCGACCTGCTGCACGGCGCCGCCTGCCACGTGTGCCTGTTCGTCTCCGAAACCACCTGCGAGCGCGGCAACCGCTTCCTCGACCGCCGCTTCGTCGTCCCCGTCGACGACACATTCCCGCCCCTGTTCACGGACCGGCCATGAGCCGGGCGGACTTCGAGGACCACGCCCAGCGGGCGGTGGGCGCCCTCGGCCCCGCCCGCGTGCGAGCGTTCGTCGAGCGGGTGGGGCAAGGCTGGCCCGACGAGGCGGTGCTGCGCGACGTCCCCGAGGCCGCTAAGGTACTGGCCGCGCTGCGCGCCCTGCCCGAGGGCGAGCAGGCGGCCGCGCTGACCTACCTGCGGGGCCTGGCCGACGGCTACCGGCGCCGCGCCGAGGAGACCAGCGTCGAGGCGGTGTGGAGCGGCCCGCGATCGCACCGGGTGCCGGTGCGCTCCACTGCGCGGGTGCTCACCTCACTCGTGGCCGAGGCCACCCGCGAGCTGGCGCTGACGACCTACTCCGCCACGCCCTACCCGCCGCTGACCGAGGCGCTGACCGCGGCCCGCGAGCGTGGCGTCGCCGTCAGCGTCGTCGTCGAGACCCTCCAGGGCGCGGGCAGCGCCCTGGAGGGCACGCAACCCTACGCCGCGTTCCTCGACATCCCCGGCGTCGAGCTGTGGCACTGGCCGGTCGAACACCGCGAGGAGCCGGGATCGCGCATGCACGCCAAGCTCGCCGTGGCCGACCGCCGCGTGCTGCTCGTCTCCAGCGCCAACCTCACCCAGTCCGGCGTGGCCAACAACATCGAAGCCGGCCTCCTCATCCGCGGCGGCACCGCCCCCACCCGCACCGCCGAACACCTCGAAGCCCTCCGTGCCAACGGCACCCTCACCCGGTTGTCCTAGATTGTTGTTTTTTGAACGGCTGGGGTGCGGGGGCTGCGGGAGTGTTCCCCGTTCGCTCGTGCCTCGATCGCTTCGCGATCTCGGCAGCTTTGACGGGGGTGCTGTGTTTTTGACGCCTCGCTGTTGTGTCGGGTGCTGCTGGTGTGGGGGTGTGCCGGTGGGGTGGTGTCTCGGTGGGGTGGTGGCTGAGAATACGCCGGAAGCCGCCGAGCCGCCCCGCTCTCGTCTGTCTTGTCCTGGTGCCCGCCCCGCTCTCGTCTGCCCGGTCGTGGTGGTGGCTCCGTTCATGTTTGTTCTGTTGCGGTGGTGATCCCGCTCTCGTCTGTCCTGTTGCGGTGGTGGCTCCGCGGCGGCCTCAAGTCTTGTCGTGGTATTCGTGCCCCCTCAAGCACAGCCCGCCCCGGGCTGCTGAGATCGCGTAGCGGTCGAGGCACGAGCGGCGAGAAACCCCGCATGTTCTCTGTAGGCCAAGACCGCCCCCACCACACCCCCAGGGGTGGGGGCGTTTCTATGGGTTTGTCCCGTTGGGGTGGGGTGGGGGTTGGTGGTGTGTGTCGGGGGTGGGTGGGGGTGTTCGTCGTTCGCTCGTGCTTCGATCGCTTCGCGATCTCGGCAGCTTTGACGGGGGTGCTGTGTTTTTGACGCCTCGCTGTTGTGTCGGGTGCTGCTGGTGTGGGGGTGTGCCGGTGGGGTGGTGTCTCGGTGGGGTGGTGGCTGAGAATACGCCGGAAGCCGCCGAGCCGCCCCGCTCTCGTCTGTCTTGTCCTGGTGCCCGCCCCGCTCTCGTCTGCCCGGTCGTGGTGGTGGCTCCGTTCATGTTTGTTCTGTTGCGGTGGTGATCCCGCTCTCGTCTGTCCTGTTGTGGTGGTGGCTCCGTTCATGTTTGTTCTGTTGCGGTGGTGATCCCATTCCCGTCTGTCCTGTTGCGGTGGTGGCTCCGCGGCGGCCTCAAGTCTTGTCGTGGTATTCGTGCCCCCTCAAGCACAGCCCGCCCCGGGCTGCTGAGATCGCGTAGCGGTCGAGGCACGAGCGGTGAGAAACCCCGCACGCTCTCCCCAGGCCAAGGCCACACTCCGCCGCACGCCTTCAGAAGTGGGGTATTGCAACGACCACTAGAACTCAAGAAGGCAGAGGGTTGGCCGACCGGTTTAACTCGGCGAGCGATCGTAGAATTGGCCGGCCGTCAGCGTGCGCCGAAACGAGGAAACCGGTGGTCTTCGTGTCGGAAGGTATACGCGAAGCGGCGCGTCGGCGCGACGGGCGCGAGGTAAGGGCATCCTTGTGATCGTCAGCCCGCCGTCGCCGAAATCTCTCTCGTGCGGCGATTCAGCCGCCGTCAGTGAGAGCGTCCACTATCCGAGGTAGTTGCGTACCGCGCCCCGGATCGCCTCGGCGTGTAGATAGATGTCGTCGAGGGAGCTGAGCAGGTGACGGGTTTCTTTCTTGTCGGCATCGAAGACGCCGAGGTGCTTCTTCGACTTGCTGTTGAAGTGCAGCCGCGCGATCGGTTTGCGGTTGTTGTCGTCGAGCAGGATCGCGAAGTACGACTTGGAGTCACGCTGCACGATCCGCTGCGGTTTCACCTCGCTGCACGCGATCGCCTTGACGATCTGGTGCCCCTCCAGCTCCTCAAGCGTGGTCACGATCCCCGTGTCGTCGTCCTGTTCCTCCTGAACGGCCTCCTCGGCGCTTTCGCTCCCGGCTTCTTCTGTCTCGGGCTCTTGGGAGCCAGAGCCAAGAGCCGTCTTCAGTCGCTCGTTCACCTGGTCGTTGAGGTACTGCGACGCGGCTTTCATCACCAGCGGGGTGAACTGTTCCTGCATCCTGTTGGTGAACTGCTTGTTGTTGTGGACCCGGTTGAAGAAGAACCTGACCCACTCTTTTTCGGGGTCCTTGAACTGCGCCGCGAGCGTGCGCTTGATCCCGCCGATGTATTTGAGTTCCTCTGCCGCGGTGATGACGGAGTCGACGTCGAAGCTCTCCTTGGTTAGCTTGCGCAGCTCAGGCAGCAGAGTCTCGTCGATGTCGTTGAGGTCCAAAACGAGGAAGGGCTTCTCGTCCATCCTGTTCGGCGAGTCGAGGTCGGTGTAGAACTGGTAGGTCTCACCGTTGGTGAGGATGGCGATCCGGGCGTTGGTGACCGAGAAGTAGCGGTAAAGCTGGGAGGCGTGCTCCATCGTCAGCGGTCCGCTCGACTTCTTACACTCGATGAGCATCTGCACCGCGCCGTCACGCATGATCGCGTAATCGACCTTCTCGCCTTTCTTCACTCCCACGTCGGCGACGAACTCGGGAACGACCTCAGTCGGATCGAAGACGTCGTAGCCGAGGATCGCCGATATGAACGGCATGACGAAGGCGTTTTTCGTGGCTTCCTCGGTTTGGATCGAGTCACGTTGGCTCCGGACCTTCGCAGCCAGTTCGGCAAGCCTGTCGTTGAAATCCATGTCTCGCTCCTCCGCGACCACCTGACGCACCGTTCACAGCGACCGGGTGAGCCCTGTGTGCACAACGAAACGAAGTGATATCAACACGAAGTGCACAAGGGCTGTTTGTTCGACACCTTCCCCCGTCGGCGAACGGCTCATAACCCCATATCCGCCAAACGTGCCTTCACACCGAGTCGGCTTGCATTGGTCATAGTGTTCCATAAGAGAACGAAACGCGTGCCTTAATCGAGATATCGTCGTTCGAACGGCATACGCTCCAGGAACGTGTAGAGATGGTGGTCGCACCTGTCCTCCGCGACGGCAGGCTCAGCGTCCCGGCATCGTCGGCTTCGGCGCGGAGGGTTAACGGCCCGCTCCCACCGAGCGCACGGTTCCTGGCCGCCGTACCGGAAGCGGCCGGCTTCGATGAACGGTCGAGAGGACGTTATTGCTTTTCAGTGGCTTTGTTTTCCGCAAAATCTCGGATCTGCCGCGGTGGTTGTATCCAGATTGCCGCAGTGGGAATCTCGGATCTGTCGCTCAGCCATCCCCACGAGACCGCGCTCGGGCCGTCAGAGAGCCATGTGGACTCCGTGTCGCTCGCATCGCGTCCTCGTTCGCCGCTTTCGGTGTCACCGCGGGCCTCTCGACTGTTGCCGAGGCCCGGCCCGCCGGCGTTCCTCCGCGTAGTGTTGCAAAGGACGTTGTTCATCGGCAGTGTCGTCTCGTCGGTTAGGGCCTTCGGAGAAGGAGTTTTATGGTGACCGGCAGTACCTCCCGGCGGATGCTGACGCTCCCGCTTCTGACTCTCCTCGGTGTTGCGCTAGGCGCAATGGCCTTTCTGTTGGGCGGTGTACTGACTTTCTTCACGATGAAGAGTTCCCATGTAGCCTGCGTTCGCTGGCCTGACACCAACCCTCCCGAGTACAACTGCGACAACATGGCATACGTTTTTCCGTTTTTTCTCGGTGGGTTCTTGCTCGCAGTGCTCGTGGTCCTTTTTTATGTTTTTCTGGTTCTGCGGTCGCGTGTGGTGGGACCACGGAAATCCGGTTGAGGGCTGTCCGATGGGTGATCGTGAGCGCGAGGATCGTGAGCTGTGGCTGGCGTTGTGGCGGTGCCGGGGGTCTCGTGGGCGTCCCGTGCACCGTGCTGCGCCCACCCCCACTTTCGGCACGTTGGCGACTCGCTGCGCCGTGAGGGGCTCCACGCCGAGATCCCGGCCGGCCCTGGAGGGTCACGCGCGAGCCGTGCCGCCGCTTTCGCGTGGACACCGCGCTGATCACCGGGCGGGGCTTTCTCGGCCGCGGAGTGCCGGCAGCGGGAGCAACAGGTCGCGTCCTTCGGTGTCACAGCGTGTCGGGCTATCCCGTCTTAGGGGGTGGAGCCAGTGACGACCGCAAAGGAGCACACCATGGCCGCGCGACTGAACTATTTCGCCAGCCCGACCGCCGGCGCAGCCCTCAAGGACTTCATGTCGGCGGGCAAGGCGCTCAAGAGCTCGCCACTGCCGAGTACGACACAGGAGATCGTGGCTCTTCGCGCGAGTCAGGTCAACGGCTGTGCGGTCTGCGTCGACATGCACACCAAGGAGGCCGCCGCGGCCGGGGAGACCCCGGTGCGGCTGAACCTGGTCGCCGCGTGGCGGGAGGCCACGGTCTTCACCGACGCCGAGCGGGCCGCGTTGGCGCTGGCCGAGGAGGGGACCCGGATCGCCGACGGGGCCGGCGGGGTCAGCGACCAGGTGTGGACCCGTGCCGCCGAGCACTACGACGAGGAGCAGCTCACCGCCCTGGTGCTTCTGGTCGCCTTTATGAACACGGTGAACCGGCTCAACGTCATCACCCAGCGGCCGGCCGGCGACTACGAGCCCGGGCAGTTCCACTGAACGGCGGCGACAACTGGTCCGGGGGCCGGCTGCGGCCCGCCGGGCCCCGGCCCCCGGGCCCCGGCGGGCTGCTCTGGCCCGCCCCGTGGTCTGAGGGGATTGTCAGAGGAGCCCGCGCCGGCGTGTACGGCCGGATGGGAGGGCGTCACGGAAGGGGAGGCGGCCATGAGCAAGGTCGAGGAGTTCGAGGAGCTACGGCCGCTACTGTTTTCGATCGCCTATCGGATTCTGGGCAGTGTGGGGGAGGCCGAAGACGCGGTGCAGGAAACGTGGCTGCGTTTCGCCGACTCCTCCACCCGGCCCACGTCCACGAAGGCTTTCCTGTCGGCCGCGGTGACGCGGATCTCCATCGATGTGCTGCGTTCCGCGCGGGTGCGGCGAGAGGCGTACCCGGGGCCGTGGTTGCCCGAGCCGTTGCTCAACGATCCCTACCAAGACCCGGCCCGGTCGGCGGAGCTGGCCGATTCGGTGTCGATGGCGGCGCTGTTGCTGTTGGAACGGCTCAGCCCGCTGGAGCGGGCGGTGTTCGTGCTGCGGGAGGTGTTCGCCTTCGACTTCGACGAGGTCGCCTCGTTCGCCGGAAACTCACGCCAACGGCCACACAAGTGACCGGTCCCTCTGTCCGGCGAGGCCGAGGGGGTGTACCGCGTGGCCCACCCCCTCGACGTGGAAGCGGCATCGGGTCTGCCCCCTCGCCTTTGTTGTACGCACGGCGTACTCCTCACCGCCCGCGCCTCGGGGGTCGAAATGTTCCGGAAAAACCTCTTTTCATGCTGGTATTTTTCTGAAACTTTTCGCTAACATGGGGGTGCTTCCAAAAGTCGGCTCCGGTCCGCGCTCATCCACCCCGTCCGTACACGTCTACCCAGCCACCGCCCTCGCGGCGGCGACTCCGCTGGGCCGGTCCGGCACACATCCCCCATCTGGCGCGCGCCCGACAGATATACGGTCCGAGCCTTCCGGCGGCGGGTCGTTCCCCTGGGGATGCGCGCCTACCCCCGGAGGTCAGGATGCGCTTCCAACGACATCAGGCGCGGGCGCTCGCAGCCGCCGTGGTTCACGGCTGGGCCTCTCGCCTTTCCCGCAGCCGCCGCACAGGTCACGTCCGCTCGCGTGGACGGGACTACGGCATCGAAACCAGCAGCAGGACAGCTCTCCCACGTTTTCACGATCCGCTTTCCGGCCGAACGCCAAAGGAAACGAACATGCGTTCCCGAATCCGCGCGGCCGTGGCCACCGGTGTGACAACGGCCCTCCTCGCCATGGCCGGTGTGGTGTTCCACTGGCTCCCCGCATCAGCCGCCCCCGCAGAAACGATCACCGACGTCGCCTATGCGCCGGCGCAACCCGCCGGTAGCCAGGGGCACCTGCTGGACCTGTACCTGCCCGGTGGCGACGATGAACGGCCACTGGTGATCTGGAGCAGTGGTTCGGCGTGGATGAGCGATAACGGCAAGTCGGGCGCCGGCGCGATCGCCGACGCCCTCAACCCCAGGGGATACGCCGTGGCCGGCGTAAGCGTCCGCTCCAGCTCCCAGGCGACATTCCCAGCGCAGGTGCACGACATCAAGGCCGCGATCCGTTTCCTGCGGGCGAACGCCGAGCAGTACCAACTGGACCCCGACCGCTTCGCGATCATGGGGACCTCCTCCGGCGGCTGGGTAGCCAGCATGGCCGGCGTAAGCGGAGGCGTGGCAGAGCTTGAGGGCAACCTGGGAACGACCGGTGTCTCCAGTGACGTTCAGGCGTCGATTCCGTTCTTCGGACCGAGCGATTTCCTGCTGATGAACTCTCAGAGCCTGCCCGGCAGCGGATGGGACCACGACGCCGCCGACTCTCCCGGTTCCCTCCTGATGGGATGCCCGATCCAGACCTGCCCAGACGAGGTCGCCAAGGCCAACCCGATCACCTACGTCGACCAGAACGATCCGCCGATGCTGCTCCTGCACGGCCAGGGTGACACCGTGGTGCCACATGGGCAGAGCACCGTGCTCTACGAGGCGATCCGCGACCAATGCGGCGACGCCCGCTTCATCTCGGTTCCCAACGCTGGCCACAGCAGGACCGACGTCATGAGTTCGTCACATTTCGGAGCTCAGACTGTCTACACCGCCGGGGACTGCCAGGAGACAGTCACCAATGGTTCGCCCGACCCAAGCTGGGACACCATCGACGCTTTCCTTGAGGACGCCCTCGACCTGGACGGCGGTACGGCCAGCCCCAGCCCCAGCCCAAGCACGAGCCCGTCGCCGTCCACTCCGCCCGACGGTGACCTGACGTGTCAGGTCGCCTATAGCGCCAATAGCTGGAATACCGGGTTCACCGCTGAGGTGACCATCACCAACACCGGGGACACCACCGTCGACGGGTGGTCTCTGGCGTGGACCTGGCCAGATGACCAGCAGGTCACCAACGCCTGGAATGCCGCGGTGAACCAGTCCGGCGCCCAGGTCACCGCCGACAACGTCGGTTACAACGGCACTATCGCACCTGATAGCAGCGCCAACTTCGGGTTCCAGGGCACCTACAGCGGCACCAACAACCCGCCGACCCAGTTCACGCTCAACGGCGATGCCTGCACGGCTAGCTGAGCCCAACCGGCGGCTTAGCGCGTAGTGGGGTGGGCCGGCTCACCCGGCCCACCCCACACCCACCCGCCCAGGTCTGGTCGAGAACGGTCGAAGCGGTCTTAGCGGTCACATATGCGGCATTTCTTACCTGCCGGCCTGCGCCGGCCCTTGCGCTTCGCCTCGCCAACACACACTGCGCCAGTACGGCCTCACGGCGCGCTCGTTCGGACTACCCAGCCAGCTCAGGCCGAACCGGAGCTGACCATGTGGTCCCTAGCCAGCGAGCTTTCCTCGTTTACCCGGAAACTTCCGAATAAGGAACACTCACAGACATGGGCCCAGCAACGCGGACGCTCCATATTCCCCAACCTGACGGCTCGCGGGGCCCGGGCAGGGGTTTCTATGGGGCTGTCTGGCGGTCACGTGTGGCGTCACCGGTTCCGATCAGGTCGACAGTGCCTTCACCCACGTCGAGGCACGCAATGGTCCGGTGGAGGTGCTGGTAGCCAACGCCGGTGCCACTAGAAACAGCCTGCTGGTCCAGATGAGCGAGCAGGATTTCCCTCAGTGAGAAACAGCGGGCGGACTTCCTGGCGCGGGTACCGCTGGGCCGCTACGCCCGCCCCGAAGAAGGAGCGGAGACGGTCCGTTTCCTGGCCTTGGACAGCGCCTCCTCCATAACCGGGGCCGTCATCCTCGTGGACGGCGGCCTCGGAATGGGGCACTGAGTTCTCGGCCTTTCGGGTATGCGCCCGCCGCGCTTCCCGTGCCGCGGCGGGACGTCCGAAGCCGAAGGCCGGTCCGACACGGTGCCGACCGCCCCCGCGTGGACGTCTTGTCTGTCAGTTGTGCTCGGAGATCAGGACCGCTCGGGTCCGCGGAGCCAGTGCCTCGAAGATGTGCGGCAGGTCTGCCGGGTAGGCGATGTAGTCGCCAGGGTGCAGCTCTACCGGTTCCAGCGCTGTGCCCACCCTGGCTTTGCCTTCGGCGAGGAGTACGTGCTCCACCACGCCGGGCATATGCGGGTCCGAGGCGTGAACCGTACCCGGTTCGGCGTCGACGCGGTAGATGTCGCGCCGGGCGCCAGGGGGGCTGGAAGCCAGCAAAGTGGCGCGGTACTCGGCTTGGGCCGCGGGCACCGCGGCTCCCTCACCGCTCCTGATCACCTGCGTTTGGGGGCGTGGCGGGTCGAGTAGTTGCGAGAACGGCACGTTCAGCGCGACACACAGGGCCCACAGCGTCTCCAGGCTCGGGTTCCCGTTGCCCGTCTCCAATTGAGAGAGGGTGGATTTGGAGATTCCCGCCTGCTCGGCAACCTGGCTGAGGGACAGGCCGGCGCGACCGCGTTCCCGGCGCAGGCTGGTCGCGATGGACTTGAGCGGGGGACGTGAGGGAAGTGGTGCCGACTGCGCCATCCGTTCGCTCCAATGAACGTCCGTTCGTCTTGACAAACAATCATACGAAATTCCAGCATAATGAACATGCCTTCGCTATGGAGAACGATGGAAGGTGCGATGGTACGTGACATCGCACTGGTGTGCCTGGCAGTGGGGGTGATCGGCATCTCCTACGGTGCGATCGCCGTGACCTCAGGCTTTCCACTGTGGTTCCCTGTGCTTTTGGGCACGATGGTTCTCGCGGCGTCCTCCGAGTTCCTGTTCATCGGGATCGTCGCCGCCGGAGGAAGTCCGGTCGCGGCGGTGCTGGCCGGGTTGTTGGTCAACTCCCGCCACCTGCCGTTCGGATTGGCCGTACCCGATGTGTTCGGCAGGGGGTGGCGGCGACTCGTCGGCATCCACTTCATGAACGACGAGACCGTCGCCTTCGCCGTCAATCAGGAGGACCACGACCGTAGGCGCGCCGCCTACTGGGCTTGTGGCCTAGGTATTTTGCTCTGCTGGCCGGTGGGGGCGGCGCTGGGCGGCCTGATCGGCACAGCGGTCAGCGATCCTGACGTATTCGGACTTGACACGGTGTTCCCGGCCGCCCTGCTGGCTTTGATCCTGCCGGCCTTCAACGACCCCAAGACGCGCCGCGCGGCGTTGACCGGCGCCGCGGTCGCCCTGGTCACCACACCTTTCCTCCCCGCTGGGCTGCCCGTGCTGCTTGGCCTGCTCGGCCTGCTGACCATCGTGCGAGACAAGGAAACCTGATGGACATCACGCCAGCCCTGCTCATCTCGATGGTGGTGCTCGCTGTCGGCACCTTCGCTTTGCGAATGAGCGGTCCACTGTTGCGGAGTCGGATCAGTTTCCCGCCGAAGGTGGACAAAATGATGGAGGTTTCCGCGGTCGTTCTGCTCGCCTCGCTCGTGCTCACCACGGCACTGACGGAGGGAGGCGTGTCGGCCGGTATAGCCCGCCCCGCCGGTGTGGTGGTCGCCGGCGTGATGGCGTGGCGGAAACTGCCTTTCATCGTCGTTGTTCTCTCCGCGGCAGCGGTCACTTCGCTTCTCAGGCTGTTTGGAGTCCCATAGTCAGCCGAGTCTTCGATTTTCTCGAATTCTCGGCGTCGGCGGCTATGCGAGGCGACGGCGATCGCGCGTGCCGGTGTCTGGTTTTTCCGGGGAGACGACCGGAAACGTTGGCCGGGTCGAGGCCGTGAGGCGGCGGTTGGCAGCGCGTCCTCCCGGCCACAGCTTTTCGTTGGATTCGAAAGCGGTCAACGCCCGCCGTGTCCTTATGTCATCGATGTCGTATCGCCATGTGAACCGCTGTTCCTGGCGGCGCACTCCGGCTGTTCCCTCACCGCGGTAGCCGCGCTTCTATCCTCCTCGCGCAACGACCATAACGTCGAGAAATTCTCTGGTCAGCGGAACGGGAGAAGGTTGATCTCGCAAGGAGGGGCGTCTGCATCGAACAAGGTGAACGAGTGTTCCAGGGTGAGCGACTCTTCGGATAGCCGGTAGGCCCCTTGTTTCGGGAGCGATGGTTTTCCTTTTCCTCCCGTTCGGCAACGGGGGAGCGGCCAAGCGGCAGGGTCCACCGCCGGCTGCTTCCGCCCTGTCCGGGCCGGCCGTGGGTACCCGGCCGGCCCCTGTGCCCGGTGAACGCCTACGACGTCTCGGGGCGAAAGCGGCGCAGCCACCGCGGGTCGATGTCGTCGGGCGCCCGGCTGCCCAGCTCGGAGATCTCGTGGCCGTGGGGCCAGTGGGGATAGGTGCGGGTCTTGGCCTCAGCGGCCAGCAGGGAGCGGCGGCGCGGCGGCAGTTGGGTCTCCACCGCCGCCCGCACCCGCAGGGCCGACTCGACGGCGCGCACCACCCACGGAGCGGGGCAGCGAACCCGAACGCCTCCCGGGTGCGCTCGTCCAACAGGGCGCGCACGACGGCGTCGGCCACCGGCCGTACCGGGCGCGGCACCCAGGAGCGCACCAGGTCGAGGGTGGAGCGGCCCACCCGCGCGTTGGTGTCGGCGTAGCGGAAGTGCTCACGCTCGTAGTCGGCCTTGAACCGGCGGAAGGACTCGTAGTCGGGCGGGATCTCCTTGATCCCCATCCGGGTGCCCACCTCCCGGTAGTAGTGGTAGGCCGCCTGCCGCTCCTGCTCGCACAGTCGGCGCCAGCCGAACCGGTCGATCCAGTCGACGGGCTCGTAGACGAACGTCGACAACACGTAGCGCATGTCGTCGTTGGAAATGTTGTACTGGCCGTGCATCCGGTTGATCGAGCGCAGGCTCTCCTTGCCGCGCGGCGCGTCGTAGCCGTGCTTGACGATCTCGGCCATCAGCAGCGCCGTGTCGTCGTAGCGTTTCTGCGGACGCTGCGCGAACTCGCCGGTGGCCTCCAGCAGCCCCGAGATCGAGGGCACACAGTAGGTCCGAAACAGCGCCAGCTCCAGGGCGCGGTTGTAGTCCCACGGGAATTCGTGGCCGGCCGAGATCCGGTAGATCTCCTCGTGCTGGGTTTGCGGGTCGAGGGCTTTGATGCGGCGCAGCCAGTACAGCCGGTCGCCCCGGCGCGGGGGCGCATCGGGTGCAGGCTCCGGGAGCGCGATGCTCACGGTGGTCCTCCTCGGTTCGCGGTTGCCGGTGCTCGCCACGGTGCGCGGCGTCATGTGTGCCTGCGCTTGAGCAGCGAACGGGTCAGGGCGATGTCTTTTCGGGTGCGTGAGAACGACGTCACGTCGATGGGCAGGGTGAAGCGGCGGCGGGTGATCGACTTGGCGCGCGAGAACTCGCGCAGCCCGTCGGCGCCGTGGATACGTCCAAAGCCCGACAGCCCGATCCCGCCGAAAGGCAGCGCCGGGATCGCGGCGAAGGCGACGACCGCGCCGATCGACACGGCGCCGGCGCGCATCCGGCGCGCCAGTCCCATGGCCCGTGTGCGGCTGCCGGAGAACACCGAGCCGCCCAGCCCGTAGCCTGAAGCGTTGGCCCGCCGCAGCGCCTCCTCGGCGTCGGCGACCCGGTTGATGACAATGGTCGGCCCGAAGGTCTCGTCGGTGACCGCGAGCGCGTCCTCGGGCACATCGGTGAGCACCACCGGCCCCACCATGGTGCCGGCCACCGAGTCGACGCCGCCGAGCACCGCCGTGCCGCCGCGCGTGACCGCATCGGCGATGTGCTCGCGCACGGTCTCAGCCTGGCTCGGCAGCGTCATGGGGCCGTAGTCGGCCTCGGGCGTGTTTCCGGGGCTGAGGCCGGCGGCCAGATCGGTCACCTTTTGCACGAACGCGGCGTGCAGCTCCTCGACGACGTAGACCCGTTCGACGCCCACGCAGGTCTGTCCGGCGTTACCCATGGCGCCGAACACCGCGGCCGAAGCGGCTCGGGTCAGGTCGGCGCCGGAGTCGACGATCATGGCGTCTTTGCCGCCGCACTCGGCCACGATCGGGGTCAGTGTCTCGGCGCAGGTCGCCATGACTTTGCGGGCGGTGCCCGCCGAGCCGGTGAAGGCCACCTTGTCAACGCCGGCCGCGCACAGGGCCGCGCCCACGTCGCCGCCGCCGGTGACGGTGCGCAGCACGTCGCCGTGGCCGGTGGCCGTGGCGAAGGTGTCGGCTAGCCACACGCCGACGCCCGGCGTGAGTTCACTGGGTTTGAACACCACGGCGTTGCCGGCGGCGAGCGCGTAGCAGATGGAGCCCATCGGCGTGAACAGCGGATAGTTCCACGGGCCGATGACGCCGACGACGCCCAGGGGCTCGTAGCCGACGGTGGCGACCTGGTCGATGCCCAACAGTCCGGAGCCGACACGGCGGGGAGCCAGCACGCGCTGGGCGTTTTTGGCCGCCCAGTGCACGTGTTCAGCGCTCAGCGACACTTCCAGCAGGGCGTCGGCGTGGGGTTTGCCGGTATCGGAGCTGATCACGTCGATCAGCTCGTCGGCGCGGGACACCATCAGCCGCTTCCAGCGCAGGAGCAGGTCGCGCCGGTCCTTGAAGGACAGCCGTGCCCAGTCCGGTGCCGCCTGGCGAGCGGCCCGAACCGCCGGGTGCGGGTCGTCGCCGGCGTCGGTGCCGGGCGAGGTGGTCGGCTCCTCGGTTGGGGGAGTCGTGGCCTTCGTCATGGGCTTCCTCCTGTGGCGCCGCCATAGCGGCTTGATACAAAAAAACTAAAGTCGTTTCGTTATTTCGTTCGTGGGGGAGAGGTTTTCCCTACCGGGGTCGGGCGGGAGCGCCGAGGTCAGCATGGGCGGGGCGCGGCAACGCCCGGGGCTAGGCCATGCGCAGTACCGGTTTGACGACCTGCCCAGCGGTGGCGGCTTGGGCGGCTGCCTCGATCCGGTCGAAGGCGAACTCCGTCACGATGCGCTCCACGGGCAGTCGTCCCGCGCGGTACAGCTCCACCATGCGCGGGATGAAGTCGGCGGGGGTGGCGTCGCCTTCGACGGTGCCGCGCACGCTGATGCCGCGCGTGACGATCCTGGACACGTCCAGCTCCGCGGTGCCTCCCAAACCGGCCAGCACCAGCGATCCCATGGGCCGCAGCGCCGCGACGGCGTTGCCGATGGCGTCTTGGCGGCCGGTGGTGTCGATGGCGTAGCCGAGTGTGCCGCCGGCGGCGCGGCGCACCGCGGCGGGCACCTCCTCGCCCGAGCCCGGGTCGATCGCCGCCCGAGCTCCCAGTGCGACCGCCAGCTCCCGCCGCGTGCGCAGCGGATCGACAGCGACGATGGTGTCGCAGCCGATGGCCTGGGCCGCCATGAGCGCGCTGAGCCCCACCCCGCCGGCGCCGAAGATCGCTAGCGGCTCTCCGGGGTGGGGCCGCAGGACGTTGCACACCGCGCCGGCTCCGGTCTGCACGCTGCACCCCAGCGGCGCCGCGACGCGCGCGGGCAGGGTCGCGGGCACCGGCACCGTGTTGTTCTCGTGCGCCAGGGCGTGGGTGGCGAAGCTGGACTGGCCGAAGAAGGAGCCGTAGACCGGGGCGCCCCCGGCGGAGAGGGGGGACGTGCCGTCGGCCCGCCCCCCGGAGAGGTTCAGCGGCCCCGCCGAGTCGCAGTAGGCGGGGTGTCCGGCGCGGCAGGTGTCGCACGCGCCGCAGTTGCGGTAGCTCATGCAGACGGTCTCACCCGGTCTGACCCGGGTGACCTGCGCGCCGACGGCCTCCACCGTGCCGGTGCCCTCGTGGCCGAGCACGACGGGGGTGCGCGCCCGCGGCCACATCCGGCGGTAGAGCAGATCGGTGTGGCAGATGCCGACCGCCGTGACGCGCACGAGCACCTCGTGCTCGCCGGGAGCGGCGAGGTCGACGTCGCGGATCGTGAAGGGGTCGCCGGGGGCCGCCACGAGGGCCGCTCGCACACGCATGGGCAATCCTCCTTGTCGTGGTGGCGGCTAGTCCCGGATGAGCAGGAAGTAGCAGTGCTTCCCCTCGTGCAGCGTGTCGCGGCCGTTCATGACGCCCAGCAGCGTGTCCCGGTCCACTTTCTTGAAATGGTCGACGATGGGGCGCCCGTCGTAGACCATCGAGGCCGTACACTCCCCGCGGAACTCGACCATCCACAGCGTGGCCTCCCCGCCGCCCAGTTCGACGTTGGAGTAGAGCTCGCCGGCGCCGTCGCGGCAGATCAGGGGTTTGGCGTCCATAGGCGAGTTGAACGTCTTGCCGTACCAGCCGCTGCCGTCGAGCAGCCGCTCCACGGGATGGCCGGTGCGGATCACGCGGCCTTGCCACACGCCGAGGACCTCCTCCAGGCCCGCCGGCTCCAGGTTGGCCCACAGCCGTTCGAGGTCGGCGTAGTCGACGCGGGCGGCTTCCTGCCGGTCGTCGCGCAGTGCCGTGAGTAGAGCCTGGGTCGAGGGGGGAGTCATCAGCCCACCTTCCCTTCGGTTCGTTGTGACTCGGTCGGTGTCGGCGATTCGCCGCGCCGTACGGCCCGCCGCGCCTGCCGCGCCACCGGCAGGTACCGCAGGCGCTCGGGCAGCCGCGGGACCACCGCCGCGATGACCCGGCCCAGCAGTCGCATGCGGCGCTCGTCGCGGTCGGTCCACGCCAGGCCTAGCTTCTCGCGAACCTTGGGCGGGAGGAGGCCGATTGTCGTAAAGACCCGCAGTCGGGCCAGGGGCGGCATGATGTAGGGCCATAGCAGCCGCAGCAGGCGGGAAGCGCCCTCGGGCACCGGGAGGGGGCGGTCGGGGTCCAGTAGTTCCTTGACGACGAGGGTGGGCTCCAGCTCCTCGGCGACCATCCGGGGCCGCCACGGGCCACCTATCCGATCTCGCCGGGCTACCCCCGGTCGGGGCCGACATCGTCCCCGCCAACCTGCCCATCGCCGTGAACCTGTCCGAGTTGGAGGTCACCACGGTGGAGGCCGGACAGGTGCTGGTCGACGCCGAGTCGGTGGGTATAGCCGACCTCAGTTTCGACAGCCTGCTGCTCTAGGTTCTGTCTTTTGAAAAGGGCGGCTGGGGCCGGCGGTGGGCGCACGCGGTGAGCGCGTCCGCTGTCGCCCCCCTGGGCTGCCGAGGTCGCGAAGCGATCGAGGCACGAGCGGACGACGAAGCCCCCACGCGCCCCCACCCCAGCCGTTCGAAAAACAGGACCTAGCACCCGATCAGCGGAGCCAGGTACCGGCGGGCGAACACACGGCACTGCTCGGCGTCGTCGAGTTCGACGCAGCTTTGCGGAGTCAACAGGAAGGAGACGGCGATGCGCACCATGAGCTCGGCCACCGGTTCCGGCTGCGCTTCGGCCCTGCCTCGCGCACCCTGCCCCTTGCGCAGGTGTTCGGCGATGTAGGCGCGTAGCGCCGCCAGCACGGGGCCGCCGTTGACGGTGAAGAAGGGCAGCACAACCTCGGGTTCGAGGGTGAGCAGCTCACCGATCAGAGGATGGTGCCGGGCATAGCGCATCGACACGACGAAGCCCTCGACCACACGGTCCTCCATCGTGGGCAGCTCGCCGAGGGCCTCGTCCAGATCGTGCAGTAGCGCCCGGCACTCCCGCGCCAGGCACGCTTCGATGAGGTTGTTCTTGGTGCTGAAGCGGCGGTAGACGGTGATGCGCGACAGCCCGGCGCGCTTGGCGACGTCGTCGATGGTGGAGCGGCGCAGCCCGAACGTGGCGAACTGCTGCTTTGCCGCGTCGAGGATCTGCTGCGCCACGGTGTCGCCCGCGTAGTGGTCGGCGACCACACGGGTGAGCAGGGACTCACCGCCACCCGTGTCCGCACTGCCAGCCAAGACGACCTCCCTCATCTCATGTCCGAACTCTTTGAAACTATTTTATCCAAAAGATATCTTTGTACCACGCGGTCCGTTCTTGGGAGAACGCACATGGGCACTCGACTCACAGTGGAGCAGCAGGATTTCGTCGCCGCGTTGCGCGACTTCGCCACGCGGGAGTGTGGCACCCGCGAACAGCGCGACCAATGGGCCAAGGAGGGCGGCACCGCCCACAATCCAGAGATCTACCGCAAGCTGGCCGAGCTCGGCTGGCTGGGGGTGTGCTTCCCGGAAGCCTATGGCGGCGCCGGCGGCGGCCTCACCGAAGCCTGCCTGTTCTTGGAGGAGACCTCCTACGGCATGGTGCCCAGCGGCGGCTTCGTTACCACCGCGATCGCCGCCAAAGCCTACGAGAGGTTCGGCACTCACGACCAGAAGGAGCGGGTCCTGCGCGCCACCGTCGAGGGCGCCGTGGCCTCGATCGCCATGTCGGAGCCAGAGGCCGGCTCCGACGTGGGCGCGTTGCAGTGCGCCGCCGAGCGCCATCCCGAGGGGGGTTGGCTGGTCAACGGGCACAAGACGTGGATCTCCAACGCCCACCTGGCTGAGACGATCCTGCTGGTGGCCAGGACCGGGCCGGACAAGCACCACGGCCTCACCATGTTCGACGTCCCCGCCGACACCCCCGGCATCGAGATCCGGCCCATCGAAACCATGGGCGGCCGAGAGGTCAACGACGTCTACTTCACCGACGTTCGCCTGCCCGACAGCGCCGTCGTGGGCGAGGTCGACCAGGGGTGGGGCCAGCTCATGGCCGGCCTCGACTGCGAGCGCCTCTTCCTCGCGTCGAGCATGCTGGGGGTGGCCCGCCGCGCCTTCAACGATGCCGTGTCCTACATCAAGGTCCGCGAGCAGTTCGGGCGCCCCGTGGGCACCTTCCAGGCCCTACGCCACCGGGTCGCCGATCTGGCCACCGAGATCGAGTGCGTGCGGCTGCTGATCCGCGACGTCGCCGCCGACTACGACACCGATCCGCAACAGCGCCTCTCCCGTGAGGCGGCCATGGCCAAGCTCAAGGCGACCGAGACCGCCAAGCGCGCGGCGCTGGAGGGCATGCAGATGATGGGCGGCTACGGCTACGCCACCGAGTACGACATGGAGCGCCACCTGCGTTCGGCCGTGGTCTCCACCGTCTACGGCGGCACCAGCGAGATCCAGCGCGACATCATTGGCCGTAGCTACGGACTTTGAACCACCCCCGGCAATGCGCACCGACGCAAGGGGCGCCTCGATGTTTTTCGTCAAGCGTGGCGGGGAGGTGGTGGCGTTCGCTCGTACCTCGATCGCTTCGCGATCTCGGCAGCCTGAGGAGACGCGGTGGCCGGGGTGATCTCAACCGGTGCGGGTGGTTATGGGGTGAGGAGGCGTTGCTGTAGCCCAAGGTATGACAGGGGATGGCGGCCTGCTGAAGGCGAGGTCGGGGGGTGGAAAGCTCCTGAAGCCTGGCCTGTCTCTCGGGGAGGGGGTCTCTTCGAGGGGGCTCGCCTGTCATGCGTAGGGACATCTTCGTGCTAGAGCTCGAGGGAGGGGTTCTCTTCGAGGGGGCTCATCTTGGTGGTGAGAAGGGGGCGGCTGGTTTTTTTGGGTGAGGAATTCCTCTTAGGTGTGATGGTGGGTTGTGGCACCCTCGGGCTGCTGAGATCGCGTAGCGATCGAGGCACGAGTGGCGGGGAACCCCACGGACATTCCTCAGCCCCGGCGCGCACCGTGCCCCAGGCCCATACGCGGGGGAGTCGCCGTGCAGAACCGCCCTCAAAGGTAATAGGGAAGGCCCAGCGGCGGCCTCCCCTCGTTCGTCGCTCCTCGCCTTAGTCGTGGTAGAGCGCGTTCAGTTCAGCGGCGTACTTCTCCTGGACGACCCGCCGCTTGAGCTTGAGCGAGGGGGTCAGCTCGCCGCTGTCGGGCCCCCACTCGGTGGTGAGCAGGTGATAGCGCTTGACCTGTTCGGCGCGGTTCAACCGCTGGTTGGCGGCCTCGACGGCCTGACCGACCGCGGCTCGCACCTTCGGGTGGGCGACCAGCAACTCCCAGTCGTCACCGACCTCGATCCCGTTGGCCGCGGCCCACCCCGGAGCGATCTCCCCGTCCAGCACCAGCAGGGCCACGAGATAGGAGCGGCCGTCGCCGTAGGCGAAGGCTTGACCGATGAGCGGGTGCTCCTTGAGGGCGTTTTCCACCAGCGCGGGAGAGACGTTCTTACCGCTGGAGGTGATGATCAACTCCTTCTTGCGGTCGGTGATCCACAGGTAGCCGTCCTGGTCTTGGTGGCCGACGTCGCCGGTGGCGAACCAGCCGTCCTCGTCGCTGGCCGACCGAATGGAGCCGTCGGCTTGGAGGTAGCCGTCGAACACCGAATCCCCGCGGACGTAGATCTCACCGTCGTCGGCGAGCGCGATCTCCACGGACTCGATCGGACGCCCCACCGAGCCCAGCCGGAAACCCGTCTCGGGGCTGTTGGCCGTGGCCACCCCCACCGATTCGGTCAGCCCCCAGGCGTCCATGATCGCGATGCCCAGCCCGGCCCAAAAGCGCACGATATCCAGGGGCATGGGGGCCGAGGCGCTGGAGGCCCACACGATCCGCTCGAGGCCGGCCTTGGCCAACAGGGGCGAGAGCACCTGGGAACGCGCACGCTCGTAGCGCTCCTGTAGGGCGGAGGGGATCTTCTCGCCGCGCTCGCGGTAGCCCACATGTTCGGTGGCCACCGCCATGGCCTGGTCGACCGCGGCGCGCTGCTCCGGGGGCAGCGCCTCCAGTGCCGACCGGAGGGCTGAGGTCAGCTTCTCCCACACCCGCGGGACCCCGAAGAACTGCGGCGGCCGTACCTCTTGCAGCACCCCCGCCACCGCTTGCGGGTCGTCGCACATCCACACGTGGGAGGCCCGAAATACGGGCAGGTAGAGGCCGAGCATGCGCTCGGCGATGTGGGCCAAGGGCAGGTAGCAGATGTGGTCGGCGTGGGGCGGCAGCGTCACCACCTTGTCGAGCGACACCGCGTTGCTCAGCACATTGTGGTGGGTGACGACCACCCCTTTGGGATCGCCGGTGGTGCCCGACGTGTAGACCACGGTCAGGCGACTGTGGGGTGTGAGGGAGCGCCAGCGCTCGAACGCGCCGGAGGTCGGCGCCTCGTCCAGCCGCGCGAACGTCTCGTAGCCGCCGCTGGGGTCGAGGCCCTCGGTGTCGACCACCACCAGTCGTTGCAGCGGGAGGTTCGGATCGCGTAGCAGCGGTTCCCACACCCCCGCCCCGGCGGCGTTCTCCACCACCGCCACCCGCGCGCCGCTGTGGCCGGCGATGAAGGCGATCTGCTCGGCCGAGGCGGTGCTGTACACCGTGGTGGGGACCGCGCCGATGTGGACCAGGGCCAGGTCCGACAGCCAGTGCTCGGGACGGTTGCCCATCATGAGCAGCACCTGCTCGCCAGGCTCCACGCCCAGGTCGGCATAGCCATCGGCCAGTTCGGCGACGCGCTCGTGGACTTGGGACCAGGTCAGGGTCGACCAGTCGGCCTTGTCGGGATCACGCCACGAAAGCGCCGGCAGGTCGGCGTACTCGTCGGCGTTGCGCAGCAGCAGGCTCGGGATGGTGTCACCTGGGGATTCACCGGCGGTGTGGACAATGGGGGACATGGCGTTCTCCTGGCAAGTTGCCCGAACCGGTGTGACCAATAGCACATCGGAGTTTATCACTCCTGGTGTCACACATACCTTGTCTTAAGCGGGATTTTTGGAGGGTGAGCCGAACAGCGATGACCGATACCTCGACAACGCCCGACCCGGCCTCGTCTCGGGCTGACCTACAGCTCACGATCGATGAACTGGCTGCCCGGGCCGGGGTTTCTGTGCGGACGTTGCGCTTCTACAGCGCTAAGGGGCTGCTGCCGCCGCCGGTGATCGGTCCGCGTCGGGTAGGCCGCTACGGCACAGAGCACCTCGCGCGCCTCTCACTGATCGAGGAGTTGCAGCGCCAGGGGCTCACACTGGCGGCCGTCGACCGCTACCTCGCCCAGCTTCCCGCCGACATCACCGTCGACGACCTGGTTTTGCACCGGGCGCTGGTGGCGAGCTGGATGCCCGAGAGCGCCGAACCGTTCTCGCTTGAGCAGATGCGCAAGCAGGCAGGACGCGCGCTCTCCGAGCACGATCTGGACCGGCTGGCCGCTATGGGGATTCTCAGCCGTACCAAGGACGAGGAGACGGTCCTGGTCAACCCCTCTATGCTGCATTTGGGGTTGCGACTGCTGGAGGTTCCCGTCTCGTTGGAGACGGCTTTGGCCTCGCGGGAGATCGTCCTCAAGCACACGCGGGCGTTAGCCCACGAGTTGCAGCAATTGTTTCGGGAGCGGGTGTGGGAGCCCTACGTGGACTCCTCGCCCGATCCCGCCGAACTCGCGCGGGTGCGTTCCCTGACCGATCACATACTGCCCGCCCTGTTGCAGGCGTTGGTGACGGCCTTCCAGGAGTCGCTGAAGAACGAGCTGCGTTCGGCCGCGCGCGATTGGACCGACTCGCCCGCGGGTCAGGACAGGTAGGCGCGTCCGATGATCTCTTTCATGATCTCGATGGTTCCGCCGTAGATCGTCTGGATACGGACGTCGACGAAGGCTTGGGACACGGGGTACTCCGTCATGTATCCGTAGCCCCCGTGCAGTTGCAGGCACCGGTCCGCGACCCACAGTTGCAGTTCGCGGTCGAAGGCGTTGTAGGACACCGGGTTCGACGCGCCGGAGCGCACCTGGGCGTGCGAGCGGTTGACCGCGCGTTGAACAGCTTGCGTTCCTCGTCGGTGCCGAGCATGGCCACCACCAGGTAGGTCAGCGTCGTCCGGGTCCGCTTGACCGGGTGGCGGAACAGTTGGCCGCTCTCCACTGTGCTCTCGACGACGCCGTAGCCGACCGCGGGGTGGCTGAGCTGCATGATCACGTTGGCCGCCCCCGCCAGCAGGCTGGCACCGATCACCATCTCGTCGGCGTGGGCCGGGGCCTGTACCTCCACTGCGCACCTCCCGCATATCTGAAAACATCTGTTTTCAGATATGGAATCGGGTGCGGGAACATCTGTCAAGATGGGGTCATGGCGGAGGAAACCTCACTGCGCGTCTACGGCGGCGTGGAGGGCGACGAGCGGCAGGCCGAGCGCCGGATGCAGCTCATCGAAGCCGGACTCGACATCCTCGGTTCGGACAGCGGTGACGCCTCGTTGACGGTGCGGGGGGTGTGCAAGCAGGCGGGACTGGCCACGCGCTACTTCTACGAGAGCTTCGCCGGCCGCGACGCCCTCGCGATCGCGGTCTACGACCACGTCATCGAGGAGATGGCCACCACGACCCTGGCGGCTGTCACCGCGGCCCCCGCCGAGGCACGCGCCAAGATCCGCGCGGGCCTGGAGAACATCGCCCGCACCATCGCCGCCGATCCGCGCCGGGGGCGCCTGCTGTTCTCTGTCGCGCTGACCAACTCACTCCTGCTGCACCGGCGGGTGCACTCCTCGCGCCTGTTCGCCGGCCTGCTGGGAGATCAGGCCAAAGCCTTCTACGGCATCTCCGAGGAAACCGACATCGAACCCACCACCCAGTTCATCGTCGGTGGCCTGTCCCAAACCTTCACCGCCTGGCTGGACGGCACTCTCGAACTCGACCAGCGTCGGCTCGTGGACCGCTGCACCGAGATCTTTCTGGCCATCTCCGAGCTCCGCCCCGCTCCCTCCGGCCGGAGCCATTGAAAACCGGCGCCTAAGGGCTGTGCACCCCTTCCCCACCCCGGCCACCTGGGCCGCTTCCGATCTGGAAAGAGTCGGGGGCAGCGAATTCTTTTCAAACTTATCCCCAGCTCAACCGGGAAATCAGCTCAACAGCCCGAGGTGCGGTGCAACCGGGAAACCGTTGACAGTAGAGGGTGCCGCGTCTAGTCTCCCTTGCGGTCGAAACTTTCACTACCGATTCGCAGGAGTCTATGTGCGGGTAAGGAAAAATCTTTCTCCTGCGGCAGCACCCTCGAAGAGAAAAATAATTTCCCCCTCGCACATATCGGTGTCCACCTCCCCGAGTGTCGATTCCACAGCGGTTAACGCCGCTGCCCGTTGTCGCTCGGAGCGCCGTTTCACAACAGATTCCTTTTGTGCTGCGAAAGTATTGACAACACCGGCCACATGTTTATTGAAAACCACCGAGACCAATCAGGATCTGCTCGGGTCACCGCGGTGATCCGCGTTGCCCAAGCGCCGTAAGGCGCATGAGGAGGCCGATCGTGACACATCCCCCAACCCGGTTCGGGCGGCCGGGACGATTCCGCCCGTTGGCGCTGGCGTGCTCCCTGGCCGCCGGCGCACTCGCGCTGCCACTGCTGACGCCGGCGTCCACCGCCATGGCCGCTCCCAGTTGCACCTCCACGCAGGACTGCCTGGAGCAGATGACGTTGGAAGAAAAGGCCGGTCAGATGACCCAGGTCAACCACACCAACGTCATGGACAACCCGGGCGACATCGCCGAGTACGGGATCGGCTCGCTGCTTTCGGGCGGTGGGGCCGGCCCTGGAGGCCAGGCCGGTGGCACCGCCACCGAATGGGCCGACATGTACGACGACTACCAGCACCACGCCCTACAGAGCCGGCTGGGCATCCCGCTGATCTACGGCGTCGACGCGGTCCACGGCCACAACAACGTCGAGGGCGCCACCATCTTCCCGCACAACATCGGCCTGGGCGCCTCGCAGGACATGCGGCTGGTGCAGCGGGTCCAAGACATCACCCGCCAAGAGGTACTGGGCACCGGCATCGACTGGAACTTCGCTCCCGCCGTCAGTGTGCCCCGTGACGACCGCTGGGGCCGCACCTACGAGGGTTTCGGCGAAGTGTCCTGGATTCCCTCGATCCTGGGCGAGTACGCGGTGCGCGGCCTCCAAGGCGAGGAGCTCGGCGCCGACAGTGTCGCGGCCACCGCCAAGCACTACGTCGCCGACGGCGGTACCGCCTGGGGAACCGGCGACAGCGACTACCGCATCGACCAGGGCGACGCCCAAATGAGCGAAGCCGAGCTGCGCCGCGTCCACCTGCCGCCCTACCGTAGCGCCATCCGCGCCGACGTGGCCTCGATCATGGTCTCGTTCAGCAGTTGGAACGGCCTGAAGATGCACCAGCACGACTACCTCGTCACCGAGGTCCTCAAAGGCGAGCTCGGCTTTGAGGGTGTGGTGCTTTCCGATTGGGCCGGCGTGCGCCAAGTCGAGGGCAACAGCTACGCCGAGAAGGTGCGCAAGGCTGTCAACGCCGGGGTCGACATGATCATGGTCCCCGACGACTACGAGCAAAACATCTCGGCGATCGTCGACGAGGTCCGCGCCGGGCGCATCAGCCAGGAGCGCATCGACGACGCGGTCCGCCGCATCCTGGACCTCAAGTTCGAGCAGGAGCTGTTCGGCCACCCCTTGACCGACCGCTCCTACACCGACGATGTCGGCTCGCCCGAGCACCGCCAGGTAGCGCGCGAGGCGGTGCGCAAGTCGCAGGTGCTGCTCAAGAACGACGGCGTGCTGCCGCTGTCGCCCACATCGGGCACGGAGATCGTGGTGGGCGGCAAGACCGCCGACAACCTCGGCTACCAGCTCGGCGGCTGGTCGATCTCCTGGCAGGGCCAAGGCGGCGACGTCACCGAGGGCACCACCTTCTGGGAGGCTATCCAAGACGAGACTGCGGGCACCGGCACCGACGTGCGTTTCGTGGGCACCGACACCGGTAGCGACTACTCCGGCGACATCGGCATCTGGGTCGGCGGCGAGACTCCCTACGCCGAGGGACAGGGCGACGACGCCGACCTGGCGCTGAGCCAGGCCGACCAGCGCCACCTCACCGACATCTGCGCCAGGACCGAGGTGTGCGTCGCAATGCTGGTCTCGGGTCGCCCGTTGATCATCAACGACGCGCTCGACACCGCCGACGCCTTCGTCGCCTCGTGGCTGCCGGGCACCGAGGGCGCGGGCATGACCGACGTCGTCTTCGGCCACCACGACTTCACCGGTCGACTCCCGGTGACCTGGCCGGCCTCGGTCGACCAGGAGCCCATCACCATCGGCGACGGCCAGGAGCCGCTGTTCCAGATGGGCTACGGCCTCACCCCCTGAGTATCCGCCGCGGGTGCGTTTCCCGCCCGCCGACGGTGGCCCAGTGCCGTGGGGCCGGTCGTGGTCCCACGGCACACGGGGCGGCCTCGCCGACGCGCAGTCGGAGCCTGGCGGGCGCGGGCGCGCTAGGTTCTGTTTTTTGGAGGGGCGGCGGTGGGCACACGCGGGTGGGCGCGCCCACCGCCGGCCCCGGCCGCCCTTTTCAAAAAACAACAACCTAGGGTCAGGCCGGCGGTGGCGGTGAGACCGCGGCGCCCCCCGGGGGGTGCTTCTATGGGTTTGTCAAGCCGGGGGGTGGGCTGTGCCTGGAGGGTTTGCCGTTGGCTCGTGCCTCGATCGCTTCGCGATCTCAGCAGCCCGGGGCGGGCTGTGCCTGAGGTGGCACGGGTACCACGACAGGGGCTGGGGCCGACGTGGAGCCACCACCCCGACAAGGCAGGCGGAGGCCGGGGTCGACGCCGTAACCGGGCAGACGGGAACGAGACCACCACCACAACCGGGCAGACGGGGGCGGGGTCGACGCCGTGACGAGGCAACCAGGGGGCGAGCACCGTGACCGGGCAGACGGGGCGGCTCGGCGGGTTCCGGCGTGTTCTCAGCCACCACCCCACCGGCATACCCCCCACACCAGCAGCACCCGGCACAACAGCGGTGCGTCAAAGACACAGCGCCCTCGTCAAAGCTGCCGAGATCGCGAAGCGATCGAGGCACGAGCGACGAAAAACCCCGCACGCTCTCCCCAGACCGAAGCCACACCCCGCCACATTGCCCCGGGGGCGCCGGTGGAGAGGCGTTGCATGTCGGGGGATACCTCCTTGGGACGCCGCGTCGATGGGGTGTCTCCTTGTTGGCACACCAGGGGGAATCGACCACGGCGGGGGTTCGGCGGTCGGCGCGGCAGCCGCCTACGGCTGCCGCATGGTGATCGGCGCCCACCCCTGCCCCGACAGGAGCATGGTTGAAGCCGCCGCCGCGCCGATCGCCGGGCCTCAGGAAAGAGCCTCCTTCCGAGGGCACGTGCCGTATCTGCGCCTTCGGCCGTCGCAGGTGGAAGAGGAGAACACGGAAACGGTTTTGCTGGTCGGCGCTTCCAAAGATCGCGGCGTGGCGATTTTTTGCTTCCCTCGGAGCCGCACGCCGGAGTCGGTGTGACGACTGCCGCATTGCCGCGGCGGACGCCTACGGCCTCGACCGACGACGCTGCCCTTCCGCCCTGTCCAGCGGTCACCGAAGGTGCCCGAGTCTCGCGGTGTCATACATGCCGTCGCGCTGCTTAAGGGGAGCCCATCGCCGGGCCCGGCATGAGGAGACCGGCTCGCTCTCCGTTGTCCCCCGAGTGTCGTCCGGGCCGCCGCGCTGCTGGGGGTGGTCTTGGGCGCCGTCCCCCGGTTGGGCTCCTGGTGACCGCCTCACGTGCCATCCATTGCATGAATACCGCTTATAAGCGAGCGGGTCTTCCCTTCTCCGGTTGGGGCGGCGGATAGTTGGACCCATCACTTATGTCTAAAATGGACAGAAGTTTGTGTGTCTCGTTCAGTCTTCAGCTCGACGGAGGGAGATCGCGTGGGGAAGTCGGACACACCCGAAGACGTGGGGCCACGGTGATCGGAACTCATCGGTGGCGACCCCATGAGAAGAGCGCGCCCGCGCGCCCCGGGCGGTTTCGACCGTCTCCTGCCGGACGAGCACGAGGCCCCGGTGGGAAGCGATACCGAGGACGAGGCCCACACCTGCTGGAGGACACATGAGCACCACCCTGTTCCGCAAGCCACGACCGCGGCCGGGCGAGCCGGCGCCCGCTCTCGCCCTGCCCGCCACCGACGGCACCACCGTGACGGCGGCGAAGGGAGAGATCACCGTCGTGGTCTTCACCTGCAACCACTGTCCCTTCGCCCTGGCATGGCACGACCGCCTCTGCGCCGTGGCCCGCGACTACGCACCTCATGGCGTGCGTCTCATCCACGTCAACGCCAACGACTCCGATCGCCACCCCGACGATTCGTTCGAGGCGATGGCCGCGCGGGTGGAACGCGGCGAGTTTCCCGGCCCCTACCTGTGGGACGAGCACCAGCGGGCAGCCCGCGCATGGGGAGTCATGGCCACTCCCGAGGTGTTCGTCGTCGACGCCGAGGGGGTGCTGCGCTACCACGGAGCGCCCGACGCCGACCACGACGACCCGGCGCAAGAGGCGGCCTACCTGCGAGGTGCGCTCGACGACCTGCTCGCCGGGAACCCCGTGAGCACAGCCGAGACCGAGGTGCGCGGCTGCTCGCTGAAATGGCGCGTCGAGCTGCTGTACTGGTCGGGTTGCCCCTCCCACCCCGATGCGCTCGCGCTGGCCGAGGACGTCCTCACCGAGATCGGCAAGGCCGGGGTCGGGGTCCGGTCCCGCGAGATCCGCACCCTCGAGGAGGCCGAGGCCGAGGGCTTCGTGGGATCGCCCACGCTGCGCGTGGGTGGTGCGGAGCTGATCGAGCCCGAACCGGGCACCCCCGCCGCGCTGGCCTGCCGCCTCTACCGCCGCCGCGACGGGCGCAGCTCCCCACTGCCCGACCGCGACGACCTGGCCGAGGCGTTGCGCGCCGCGCTGGTGTACCCGTGGGAACTGCCCGGCTGGCAGGGCAGGCCATGAGCGAGGCCGAGCCGCCGGTAGCCCGCCGCGGCTGCGCGCCTACCGGCAGGTCGCCGCACCACCGGGAGACCCCGCGCAGGAGCACCGTCGGCGGCTGCGACAGCTACAGCGAGCTCTACCGCGGCGGCAACGCGGTCATCCCGGCCTCGACCGCCCGCAATCCCATCCTGACCAGCCTCGGGGGTTCAGGCACCCCGCTCACCGCACCGCGCGGCAACTCCAGGAGGATTCGATGAGCCACCACCAGATCAAGCGGGGCGTCAGCCTCTACAGCTACCAGGAGGAGTACTTCCTGCGGACGATGTCCCTCGAGGACTGCATCCGCGAGGCGGCCGGTATCGGCGCCTACGGCATCGAGACCATCGGTGAGCAGATGATGCCGGGGTTTCCCGATCTTTCCGAGGATTTCTACAAGCAGTGGCACGAGTGGATGGCCCAGTACGGCACCACCCCCACCGCCCACGACCTGTTCCTGGATACGCAGCTCTACCCGGGCCGCTACCTGACCGAGTCGGAATGTCTGGCCTCGATCCGGCGCGACATCGACCACGCCGCCAAGCTCGGTGCCACGGTCATCCGCGTCATCGTGAGCACCCCGCCCGAGATCCTCGCGGCCAGCGCCTCCTACGCCCGTGATCACGACGTCAAACTCCTGGTCGAGGTGCACGCCCCCTTCCATATGGACCACCCTTGGATTCAGCGTCACCTCGACCAGATCCGCCGCGTCGACTCCGAGTACCTCGGGCTGATGCCCGACATGGGCATGTACGTCCAGCGGATTCCGCGTGTCATGCGCGACCGCGCGGTGCGCAACGGGGCCTCGGAGTTCTTCGCCGACTGGGTGTGCCGACAGTACGAGCAGCGGCCCGGCCGTGAGGCGCTGACCCTGCCCACCGAAGTCAAGTACATGGGCGGCGGGCCCGCCGATATCGCCTTCGCCTCCGCGGCGCCGCACATGGTTTTCACCGAACCGCGACGGCTGCTCGAGGTCATGGACTACTGCCACCACATCCAGGCCAAGTTCTACGAGATGACCACCGACGACGACGGCAACGACGTCGAGTACTCGATCCCCTACGCCGACATCGTCGACGTGCTGATCGAGGGAGGTTACCGCGGCTACCTGTCCAGCGAGTACGAGGGCAACCGCCACATCCAGGACGCCTTCGAGGTCGACAGTGTCGACCAGGTTCGCCGCCAGCACCGCATGTTCACCCGCCTGCTCGGCGAATCGGCCTGAGGAGACACCGATGTATGAGCGCTACATGATCTGCACCGACGCTTACCGGGCCACGTCCGAGGGCTTCCAGGTCGAGATCCGCGCCCCCTACTACCGGGGCATCCGGCTCTGCCTCGTAGAGTCGATCGAGGTGCGGCTGGACGGCGAGCCCGTTCCCGCCGCCGACATCACCTTCCGGTTGCGGGGACGCGACTATTCCCTGCACGAGTTGGCTGCCGAACACGTCCAGCGCTGGGAGTTCGGCGAGCGCGCCACGCTGGAGGTCCACCGCCCCGCCCTGGCCCCCGGCGAACACCGCCTGTCCCTTACAGAGGAGCTCCGGATCTCCTACATGCCGGTCCCGCTGCGCAGTACGGCCGAAGCCGTGCTGCACCTCTAGGAGAGGCCGCGGAGCAACCGACGGCCACAGGCCATCGCCCCTCACGATCGTCACGGCCGCTCGCCGGTTTGCTTAGCTGCGACGGCTACGGCGCCCTGGGCATGTGGGGCCTGAGGGGCCCGCCGTGAGGCCCCACCGGGATGGACGAGACCTGGGGGGCGATGACCATAGCCGACACGCCCCGGCCACACCCGGTCGCTGCGCACCGGCGCAACGATCGGGCGCTCGACGAGGGGGGAACAAACGGCGGCAACGCCGCTGTTGCTCTCAAGGTGACCACGGGGTCACCGCTCCTGAGAGCCCACGCGGGGGTTCTGCGTCTCGTGACGAAAGGCCGTTCTTCGTGTCCGTCCCCATCTCGATCCTCGACTTGGCCCACATCGCCGAAGGCATGACCGCGCGGGACAGTTTCGACGCCAGCGTGGCCATCGCCCGCAAAGCCGAGGAGCTGGGCTACCGGCGGATCTGGTACGCCGAGCACCACAACATGGCCACCATCGCCTCGTCGGCGACCAGTGTCCTCATCGCCCACATCGCCTCCCAGACCAGCGACATCCGGCTCGGCGCCGGCGGTGTCATGCTGCCCAACCACGCGCCGCTGACCATCGCCGAACAGTTCGGTACGCTCGCCACCCTGCACCCCGGCCGTATCGACCTCGGGTTGGGCCGCGCTCCGGGCAGCGACCAGAACACGATGCGCGCGCTGCGCCGCGACCCTTCGGCGGCCGACACCTTCCCCCAGGACGTCCTCGAACTCCAGGGCTACCTACAGGGCCGGTCACGGATCGAGGGCGTGGACGCCATTCCGGGCAGGGGCACCAACGTGCCGCTCTACATCCTGGGCTCGTCGTTGTTCGGCGCCAAGCTCGCCGCCGGTCTCGGCTTGCCGTATGCGTTCGCCTCCCACTTCGCGCCCAACGCGCTCCAGGACGCCGTAGCCGCCTACCGGCGCGAGTTCACCCCCTCCGAGCACCTGCGCGAGCCCCACGTCATCGCCGGGGTCAACGTCACCGCCGCCGACACCTCCGCCGCGGCACGCGAGCAGTTCCACCTGGCCAAGCGCCGCATGGTGGCCCAACTGCTCGGCCAGGGCCGCCCTCTCTCCGCCGAGGAGGCCGAGGCCGCTATGGAGTCGTTGGCCGGGCGGCGGGTGTTGCAGATGGCCACCTACTCCGCGGTGGGCGAGCCCGGCGAGGTCAAGGACTATCTCGACTGGTTCACCGGGCACGCCGACGCCGACGAGTTGATCATCACCGCGCAGGCCCCCACCGTCGAGGCGCGGCTGCGCTGCGTGGAACTCGTGGCCAAGGCCACCGGCATGCCCGCCCACTGAGGTGGCCACGGACCCCTGACCGCTGCGGTCCCCTCAGCATCTGGTGGCTATCTGCGCTGCCGGTGGAGAGGACCGCTACGGCCGCAGCGCCGAATGCCGGCCGGACTGTCGATAGGGCCGGCTGTAGCGTCACGGTCACCTGCCATCGGAGGCGGGGTATAGCCCGCTCTACCTGAAAGGTGTAGCCGGACGGATCGTGCGGGCCGGGGGTGGCTTTCTAGAGTCATGGTGTGGCCGGGCTCGTTGGCAGGAGAAGCGCGGCCACGGCTGTCGCGTCGCCCCCCGGAACACAGGAGTCACCAATGACAGCTCCCCACCGCTTCACCGGCAGAGACCCGCAGCGAGGTGAGCGCCGCGTTCGGCGCGCCCCGGCGGGTGAGGGCTCTGGCCGCGCAGCGCGTGCCCTGTTGTGGACAGGAGTGGGCATAGGGGGTGCGGGCAACGCGGTTACCTCCCTGGGCGGCTATCCGCTGATCAGCCCGGTCTTTGGCGTGGTGACCGTCCTGTGCGCCGTCATGCTCGTCGTCCACCACCTGAAGCGGCGCCGCTAGCGTTCTCGCGGGACGGGGGCGTCCCCCCGAACGTCGTCATCGCCTCGTTTCCGAGGACAAGAGTCTCGCGGGCGAAGGACCGTAGGTGCAATTGCATCGTCGGATTTTCGCTATGTCGTCCCCATTACGCGAATTTCCGTCCGGGGTTTGTCACATATTTTTGATGTTGATTTGGCCGAATGTGGACAGTTGGTCCGGTTTATTACTCTACTGTTCAGTAACGTTGCACTATGTGACAAAGACGGAAAATACCGACTGATTGGGAATCTTCGGGGGTGTGGTGTGGCGCTGTGAGCTGCGCAAACGATGCTTGCTTTGGGGGGTGGACTCTGACTTCCCGTCGGAATGTGTCTCCCTGTGCATCTGATTTTTCGTAGCGTAATTGGCAGATGTATTTTCGGCGGTTGATGCCGCTCCGGTCGCCGGGCTTCGAGGGCGATGATCATGTGAATTTTAGGGGTTTTGGTGGATGGTCCGATGGGCGGAGATCGTCGGACCGCATCCGCGGGCGTGCGGCTGAAGGAAAGTGAAAACGTCTGGCACCTGCTCTGAAGTACTCTGCTTCTTTGCAGGTGAAGCAGGGTGCTTGCGGTGGTTTGCCAGTGCGGTTCGGGGGCCGGTCCGCCCGCGAGGAGTTTACTTAGATCGCTTTTTTAGAAGCCTCTCAAATTTTTCTCTCCTGGGTTGAATATTTCTCAGTGGATTTTGTTGGAATTTTTTAGAATATTAAAATTCCATTGTCTTGTTTTTCGGCTTCTCCTGTGGGGAGTGGGGAGATCAACTCTCCGTTGTCGGACTCGCCTATCTCGTTTGCATCAACCGCGAGGTATAGGTGAGTATCTGTTGCTGGTGTAGCTGGCTACCTTGTGCGGGGCCGTCAGGAGCGACTTTCAAGGGGTGGCTTTAGTCGATGCTGCTTTCCCGGGGGGGAGTAAGGAGAGGAAAATGATCATGAGGGAAGAGATTTCCGTCCTGCTCGACCGGCTGATGAAAAAGTTTCGCGTTCCCGGTGCCCAACTGTCGCTCTACCACGACGGCGAGCTCCATGAGCTGGCCCTCGGTGTCGAGGAGTCGGCCGCGGGCCGCCCCGTCACCCCCCGCTCGCGCTTCGCTTTCGGGTCGGTCTCCAAAATCTTCACCGCCGCCCTTCTCATGCAGTTGGTCGAGGACGGTGACATCGATCTCGACGCGCCCATCGCGGAGCACCTCCCGCCGCACGACTCGTCTCGCCACTCGGTGGCCTCGGCCACCCCGCGCCAATTGCTCAGTCACACAGCCGGCCTGCGCTCCGACCACGAAGGCGGCCCCCTCAGATCCCCCTCCCTCCGCCGCTACGCGGCCTCACTGCTGAGCCTTGAGCACATCAACCCACCCGGAACCGCGTTCTCCTACGCCAACACCGGCTATGCGCTCGCGGCCTACCTCGTCGAGGCGGTCACCGCACAGGACTGGTGGCAGACGCTGGAGAGCTACCTCCTCCTGCCCAACGAACTGGACCTCGCCTTCGTCTACGACGCCCGCGACCCTGACGCCCGGCCCGATCTCGTCAGCGGCCACACCGTCGACGTGCGCTCCGGCGCCGTCGAGCCGGTGGAGTTCTACGTCGAACCGCCCCTCGTCCCCGCCGGGGGCCTCGCCGGGAGCGCGACCGACCTGGTGCGTTTCGCGTGCGCGTCCATGAACCGCGCCGACGCCGCCGCAGAGATCGACATCGCAGACATCGACGTGCTCCGGGAGATGGGGCGGGCCGTTCCGGTGGCCGACCCCTTCGGGCTGGCCGACGGCTGGGGCGCGGGCTGGGCCCTGCATCTGGCGGGAGACCGGTTCTGGTACGGCCATGACGGCACTCTCGACGGCGGCACCTGCAACCTGCGGATCGACCCCGAGGGGGCGACCGCGCTCGCGCTGACCACGAACGCCACCACCGGGGTCCAACTCTGGGAGGAGCTGGTCGCGGGCCTGCGCGACCTGGAGATCGACGTCGGACACTACAGCCAGCCGACCCTTCGGGGAGAAGTGGCACAGCCCAGCGCCGACATCACCGGACGCTACGTCAACGGCGACCTCAGCGTCGACATCACCCCCCAGGACCAAGACAGCTTCCGCTTCACCGTCGCCAACGGCCTCTCCGGACAGATGCGAGTGACACCGGAGCTGTCCTTCTCGGTCACGGTCGGCGACCTCGGCGGCATGTCCTTCGCCGGCCGTTTCCTCGTCGACCCCGTCGACAACAAGACCGTCACGGCGATGCAGTACAACGGCCGAGCCCTGCGCAGAACCGGACTCGCGGTCCGCTCCACGGCCTGAGTCCACAAGACACGTCCGTCCCCAGCGCCCTCCCGGGCCGCTCGCGCGCCACCCCACCCGCTCCCCTCGGAGCGTGCCACCCCTGCCCACCCCGCTCCCGCATCCAGGAGTTGTGTTCGTGCAGCCTTCGCAGCAGTCGGAGACCTCCCTGCCTCCCCGCCCCGGCACCGAGACCTGCACCGCCCACTCGTTTCCCGAGCTCTTCGCCGCCAGCGTCGCCCGCACCCCCGACGGCGTGGCCCTTGTCTCCGACACCGAAACCCTGACCTACGCGGAGCTGGCCGAACGGGTCGAACGGTGGGCGCAAGGGCTGGCCGCGCGCGGCGTCGGACCGGGCAGCCGCGTCGGCGTCCACCTTGAGCGCGGCACCGAGCTCGTGGTCGCGATGCTGGCGGTGATGCGCGTCGGCGCCGCCTACCTCCCCCTGGACCCCGCCTACCCGCGGCAGCGGCTGGCCTACATGCTCGCCGACTCCCAGGCTGCCCTGCTCATCACCTCTGCTGCCGCGGAGCCGATCTCGGCGGAGTGTGACACCGTGATCCCCGCCGAGATCACCGGCTTCGCTCCCCTGCCCACGACTCGCCCGATGCCCGATGACCTCGCTTATGTCATCTACACCTCGGGCTCCACGGGGCGGCCCAAGGGCGTCCTGGTGCCCCACCGGGGTATCCGCCCCCTGGCCCGCACGCAGCAGGTCCGTATGGAGGTGGCTCCAAACTCCCGGGTGCTACAGTTCGCCTCCCCCAGCTTCGACGCCTCGATCTTCGAGGTGTGCATGGCGCTGCTCAACGGCGCCGCCCTGGTCGTACTGCCCCGTCACCGCCTGCTCGGCGACGCGCTCGTTGAGACGATGCGCGAGTACCGCATCAGCCACGTCACCCTCCCCCCGGCGGTGCTGCCCGGGCTACAGCCCACCGACCTGCCCGACCTACGGGCCATGATGGTGGCCGGCGAGGCGTGCCCCGGCGACATCGTGGACCTCTGGTCGCGCGGACGCCGGATGTACAACGGCTACGGACCTACGGAGACGACCGTCTGCGCGACCATGAGCGCGCCGCTGTCGGGCAACGCCGTCCCCCCGATCGGCCGTTCGGTCGATGGCGCGGCCGTGTACGTCCTGGACGCCGAGCTGCGCCCGGTCGACGACGGCCAGACCGGGGAGCTCTACATCCGAGGCGAGGGGCTGGCCCGCGGTTACCACGGCCGCCCCGCGCTGACCGCCGAGCGCTTCGTCGCCGACCCCTTCGGCCCTGCCGGCTCCCGCATGTACCGTTCCGGTGACCTGGTGCGGGTACGTGACGACGGTGAACTGGAGTTTCGTGGCCGCTCCGACGAGCAGGTGAAGCTGCGCGGTGTCCGGATCGAGCCGGGCGAGGTCGAGGCCGCGGTCTCCGGGATCGACGGTGTCGCCAACGCCGCTGTCCTCGTGCGCGAGGATCGTCCCGGCATCCGCCGCCTAGTGGCCTACGTGGTCGGGGAACGCCAAGCTCCCGAGCCCGACGGGGCGGCGGTGCGCGCCGAGCTGGCTACCACGCTGCCCGACCACATGGTTCCCGCGGCCGTGGTCGTGCTGTCGACCATGCCCACCACCGCTAACGGCAAGATCGACCGGGCCGCGCTGCCCGCACCCGACGACGATCGCGCGCGCGAGTACGTAGCGCCGCGCGACGCCACCGAGCGGGTGGTCGCCGAGGAGCTCGCCCGCGTCTTGGGTCTGGACCGCCTCAGTGTCCACGACGACTTCTTCGAACTGGGAGGCGACTCCATCCTCGCCGCGCGCGCGATGTCGCGCATCGAGGCGCGCACCGCCACGGCACTCGACCGGCGGGCCGTGTTCACCCACCGCACCCCGGCGCGGTTGGCGGCCGAGAGCGCGCGCAGCGGCGCGCGGCTGGCCACGATCGAACCGGCCGACCGCAGCCGCCCCCTGCCGTTGTCCAGCGCGCAGCGCCGCCTATGGTTCCTCTACCAGCACAACCCCAGCAGCACCGAGTACTACACCGGCAGCGCCTACCGCCTGACGGGTGAGCTGTCGGTGCCCGCCCTCCGTGCCGCGCTTCGTGACTTGCAGCAGCGCCACGAGCCGCTGCGCACCACCTTCGGCATGGACGGCGATACCCCCGTCCAGGTGATCGGCGCCCCGAGTCCCGACAGCGAGCTGCTGCGCGAGGCCGACCTGTCCACCGTCGAGGAGCGGCACCACCGGCTGGCGCACCTGCTCACCGCCGAGGTCGACACACCCTTCGACCTGGTTAACGGCACCCCGTTCCGGGCGCTGCTGGTCCGCCTCACCGAGGATGAGCACGTCCTGGTCCTCAGCGCCCACCACATCGCCTGCGACGGTTGGTCCGTCGACGTCATGGTCGGCGACCTGGGCCGGCTCTACCGTGCGCGGACCGGCGCCGGCGACGACGCCCTCTCGGTGGAACCGAGGGTGTGCTACGCCGACTTCGCGGTGTGGGAACAGAACCGGTGGGATAGCCAAACCGTCCAGCACCGTCTGGATTTCTGGCAGCGCCACCTCGACGGGGCACGCCCGCTGGAGCTTCCCACCGACTGGCCCCGCCCCGCCGCGCGCACCACTGCCGGGGCGGTGCACCGCTTCGAGCTGGCGCCGGAGTCGGTGCACGCCCTGCGGGAACTAGGGCGCACCCAGGGCGCGACCCTGTTCATGACGCTCACCGCAGCCACCCAACTGCTCCTGTCCGCCGCTTCCGGCACCGAGGACGTCACGCTCGGGATGGCCGCTGCGGGCCGGGATCACCCCCAGCTCGACGACATGGTCGGGTTCTTCGTCAACCCCGTCGTCCTCAGGTCCCGGATCGACCCGTCGGCCACGCTCGCCTCGTTCCTCGACGATGTCCGCCGTGCCGCCCTGGAGGCATTCGACAACGAACTGCCCTTCGAATGGGTCGTGGACCGGGTGGTCTCCGAACGTGACCCCAGTCGCACCCCGATCTTCCAAGCACTGGCCGTGTTGCAAAACGCCCACTCCGGGGAGCTGGACCTGCCCGGTGTGCAGGCCCGCCAGCTCGACCTGCCCCGCAACTCGGCCCTGTTCGACCTCGTCTTCGAGTTCACCGAGCGCGACGGCGGGCTGCGCGTGGCCATCGAATACAACACCGATCTGTACGCCCCTTCCCGGATCGCCGATCTCGAAGAGGGGCTTAAGCGCATCCTCACCGCGGCCGTGGCCTCCCCGCAGCTTCCCGTGACCCGGCTCGACATTCGCACCCAGTCCGAAAAGCGGGCCATCGCCACCTGGGAGGGCGAACGCGCTGACGGCCCCGCCACCACGGTTCCCGAGATGTTCGCCGCCCAGGTGGCCGCGAACCCCGACGCCCTCGCCGTGACGGGCCCATCCGGTGAGTTGACCTACGCTCAGCTCGACGAGCGTTCCGCGGAGCTGGCTCGCCGGCTGCGCGGCCACGGGGCCGGCTCGGAGTCGCTCGTCCTGCTGGTCCTGCGCAGCCGCACCCACATCGTGACGGCGATGCTGGCCGTGCTGCGCGCCGGCGCCGCCTACGTTCCGGTCCATCCCGATGACCCCGGCGAGCGCATCCGCCGGCTCGCCGAGGAGACCGGCGCCGGCTGCGTGCTCACCGACGACGCTTCGGCACAGCGCGTCCCGGCTGCCCAGGAACGCCTCACCCTCAACCTGGACGACGCCGACCTCCTCGACGCAGCCCCGGAACCAGAGCCCAGCCAGGCGCAGACCCGGATTCTCCCGCAACAGCTCGCCTACGCCATGTTCACCTCCGGCTCCACCGGTACGCCTAAGGGGGTGGCGGTCACCCATGACGACATCGTCCGGTTGAGCCAAGACCGGCGCTGGGGCGAGGGGCGCCACCAGCGGGTGCTCTTCCACTCCTCCCACGCCTTCGACGCCGCTACCTACGAGATCTGGGTGCCGCTGCTGCGCGGCGGCACGGTCGTCCTCGCCCCGCCCGAGCGCATGGACGCCGAGGAGTTCGCCGCCCTCGTCGACCGCTACGACGTCAGGGGTGCCTTCCTCACCGCGGCCCTGTTCAACCTGTTCGCCTCCCAAGACCCCACCTGTTTCGCCGGGATGCGCGAGGTGCTCACCGGCGGCGAGGCCGCGAACCCGCAGGCGCTGCAACAGGTCGCCGACGCCTGCCCCGGCACCAGCGTGGCCAACGCCTACGGCCCCACCGAGACCACGACGTTCGCAACCTACTTCCCCCTGCCCGCCGGGCAGCCGGCCCCCGAATCCGTGCCCATCGGCACCGCCCTCGACGGGATGCGGGTGCACGTGCTGGATGGGTTGTTGCGTCGGGTTCCGGTGGGGGTTGTTGGGGAGTTGTATGTGGGTGGTGCTGGGGTGGCGCGTGGTTATGTGGGGCGTGCGGGGTTGACGGCGCAGCGGTTTGTGGCTGATCCGTTTGGTTCGGGTGGGCGGTTGTATCGCACGGGGGATGTGGTGCGGTGGAATCGCGAGGGGCAGTTGGAGTATGTGGGTCGGGCCGATGACCAGGTCAAGATCCGCGGGCTGCGCATCGAACCCGGCGAGGTCGAGACGGCGCTGCTGCGGCTGCCCGAGGTCGCTGAGGCCACCGTGAACGTCTACCGCTCCGCTGCCGGCGGGCCGAGGCTGGTTGCCCACGTCGTGGGGGGCCACGGCGAGCTCTCGGCCGAGGAGGCCCGCGACCTCGGCTCACGGCTGTCGTCGACCCTTCCCGCCTACATGGTGCCCCAGGTGATCATGCCGATCGCCGCCATGCCGATGACCCGCAACGGCAAGGTCGACCGTGCGGCGCTGCCCGCGCCCGAGGCCGACACCCCGTCCGAGAGGACCTTCACCGCCCCGCGTTCGTGGGTGGAGCGGGTGTTGGCGGAGGTGTTCGCGTCGGTGTTGGGGGTGGAGCGTGTGGGGGTCGATGATGATTTCTTTGCGTTGGGTGGGGATTCGATTCTGAGTATTCAGGTGGTGTCGCGGGCGCGGCGTGGGGGTGTGGTGGTGTCGTCGCGGGATGTGTTTGCGCATCCGACGGTGGCGGGGTTGGCTGCGGTGGCCGGTGCGGAGTCGGGGGCGCCGGTGGTGTCGGGTCCGGTGTCGGGTCCGGTGCGGGCGACGCCGATTATGCGGTGGTTCTTCGAGACGCATCCGGTGGCGCCGCACCGTTTCAACATGTCGGTGGTGTTGGATCTGGTGGAGGATTTCGACGCCTCGGCGCTGCCGCGGGTGGTGGCGGCCCTGCTGGAGCACCACGACATGCTCCGACTGCGGGTGGGAAGCGACGGGCACCTCCGGATCGCGCCGGCCACCGCTGAGACCCCCGCCGTGGACACGGTCGACCTGTCCGGGATCGCGCCCGAGGAGGCCGAGCGGGCGATCCAGGACCACGTGCTTTGGGCGCAGCGCTCGCTCGATCTGGTCGATGGGCCGGTGGTGCGGGTGGTGGTGTTCGATGGTGGTGTTGGTGGTGGGGTGCGGTTGGTGGTGGTGGCCCACCATTTGGTGGTGGATGGGGTGTCGTGGCGGGTGTTGGT
>NZ_BAABDD010000019.1:0-97034 GCF_039539445.1 Salinactinospora qingdaonensis | reverse complement strand
GTAGTTCTCGGCCAAGTCGGCGTAGGCGTACCGACGGACTGGGGGTTCGTCGCATGGATCGCAGTTTAGACCCCTCCACTGGCTCTGGCATTTTCCAAAGATGCCCTTGAGAATTGGCAAATGCCAGTCTATAGTTCAGAGTGTAGTCAGTGACCAGCGCATCACCCTGGGTCAATAAGGGTCACGCTACTGGGTGTCCGCCCCTGTGTCCGGTGAACCGTCATGATCGTGCCGCGGGCGCCTGCATAACCCCCTGTCTGCTCCCGTGTCCGGAGGAGGAGTCTCTCGTCATGCCCGCGCTTGCCCCGATGCCGCCGCTGCCCGAGGTCACCGTCGCGTTGGACGCCCTGGTGCCGCCGCTGTACCGGCACTACTTCAACCGCCGCCCCGATCGGCCCTACTACCTGTATCGCCGCTACGACTTCCCGGGTCTGTTCACGTTCCTGCCGCTGGTGCGCGCCTTTTTGGACACCTGCGCGGCCGAGCAGAACGACGAGTACCGTTACCTGTTCACCCTGCTGGGCACCGAGCTGGCGAGCAACGCCGTCGGCCACACCCGCTCGGGCCGCCCCGGCTGCAACTACACGTTGGTGGTGCGTCGCGGCCAAAGCGGGCTCACCCTGACCTGTCGCGACGACGGCACCGACGAGCCCGCCCGGCTGCGGGCAGGTTCGCTGGCGGCCTTCACCGCCCGCGGGGCCATCCCTCAGCCCGGTACCGGTCTGGCGCTGGTCGATGCCCTCTCCTCCTCCTGGGGCGACCGCGCAGCGGGGAGCTTCCGCCAAGTGTGGTTCCACCTGGCCTTCGACCTCTCCGGTAGCGCATGGCGCGACGCCTGACCACCCCCTGCCCCCGGACTCCAGCCCTTGGGCCTGAGGCCGGGGAGCTGTCGGGGATCTGCTGAGTCCTTCGGCCGGATGGTCTCCCTCTCGCCGCGTGTCCCCCTGCGCGGCCGGTCGTCCGGCCTTCCCTGGGGGTGCGCCCCGTATCCGAGGAGGGGACGGGGCGCACCCCACTACCGCAGCCCCCGATCTCCCGTTGCTCGCCTCCCCGGCCCGGGCCGCTTGCCCCGCCATCGGCCGCCAAGATCACCGGGAGTATTACCGCCTGGCGACACTGGTGGCGATCATGAGCCCAGCTATGGCTCCTACTTCGTGGCCACCGTGGGCGGCGCGCCCGTTGGAGCAGATCAAGATCTACGTACAGAACCAGAAGAACCGCTGAGAAGGGAGGTGTTCCATGCTTTCGGGGCGTAAGTACCGACTGGCCCTGAGCGGGCAGCAGGCCAAGGCTTGCCAGGAGTTCGGCGATATCTGCCGGGCCGTGTGGAACACCGCCCTGGACCAGCGCCGCCAGTACGTGGACCGCTACACCCGTGGGCGCTCGGGTGAGTTCTGTGGCTACCACCTCCAGGCCCGCGAACTGGCCGAAGCCAAGGCCGACGAGGTGTGGCTGGCCGCCGCTCCGTCGCACACCCTCCAGCAGACGTTGAAAGACCTGGACGCCGCGTGCCGCCGGCACGGAACATTCAGCGTCCGGTGGCGCGCCAAACACCGGTGGAACCCCTCGTTCCGGTTCCCGGCAGGAAACCTCATCGCGGTGGAGAAGCTCAACCGCACGTGGGGGCGGGCCAAGCTACCCAAGCTCGGTTGGGTAGCCTTCCGCATCTCCCGCCCCCTCGGCGGCACCATCCGCTCGGCGACCGTTTCCCGCAAGGGCGGCCACTGGTTCGTGTCGTTCCTGGTGGAAGACGGCCAACTCACCCCCGAGTCGCACCCGGGCGCCCCGGTCGGTGTCGACCGGGGCGTGGCCGTGGCGGCCACCACCTCCGGCGGCCAGTTCCACGACCGCGAATTCGCCACCACCGGCGAGAAGGCCCGCTACCTGCGTCTCCAACGCAAGCTGGTCCGGCAGAAGAAAACCTCGGCCAACCGCCGCAAAACCCGCGCGGCGATGGGCCGGATAACCACCCGGGCGGTGGATCGGCGCGCCGACTTCTGCGCCCAGACCGCGAACCGGCTCACCGCACGCCACAGCGCGGTCGTACTGGAGGACCTGAACACCAAGGGTATGACAGCCTCCGCTAAGGGTGTCACCGACGCCCCCAGCGAGCGGGTGCGCCAGAAAGCGGGACTGAACCGGGCCATCCTCGACAAGGGGTGGCACCGCCTGGAAACCGCGCTGCGCAGCGCCGCCCGCTACACGGGTACCACCATCACTACGGTCAACCCGGCGTTCACGTCCCAGAGGTGCCACCAGTGCCGACACACGGCACCGGAGTCCCGCGAGAGCCAAGCGGCCTTCCGGTGCACCCGGTGCGGCCACGAGTGCCACGCCGATGTCAACGCCGCCAAGAACATCCTCAGCGCCGCAGGGCATGCGGTGCCAGCCTGTGGAGACCTCGCCGTTGGGCGGTCTACGAAGCAGGAACCAGCGGGAACCCGCGAGAAAGTACCGCACCGACCAGCGCTCCCGTTGGTTGGAATCCCCCGGCTTTAGCCGTGGGGAGGAAGTCAACAGCGCAGACGAAGTACTCACGGGTCAGGCCGGGAATCCTTAAAGCACGTGCGTAAGCCAGATCTCCACCGCCAGCGGCTCCCTTGGGATAGCCCGTAATCCCTGTGACCGGTCCCACCCCAGCGGCGATGATCGTCAACGTTGTCGAATCCACGCCCGCCAGATCAGTCGAGGCCGGTAGACCAACGACTCGCGAGTGTACGCCTCCGAGGAGTGCGTTGCGGAGACGCTGTATGCCCGCAGCGTGAGACCGGAGCTTAGGGCGCCACCACCGGGTGAGGGTCATGTCGTCGGGAGTCAAGATCAAACGGTGGCCCGGTGGAACCAATCCAACGCCTGACCAAGCGCTCCGCCCTGGGAGATCGGCGTGTTTGTCGGTTAAATAGGTAGCCAGCCACCAAGGGTCTACCTCAGCGTTGATGAGGGCAGCCAATGCACGCGCGCTGGAGCCCCACACCGTCCGACCTTCCTCGGTCTGAGTGGTGTACACCGGACACGCACCGGAAGCATCGGTGAGGATCTCCACTTTCGCCTCACTGCGACGTATCACGGTGAAAGAACCGGCCCAGGCAGCGATCACTGTGGCCAGGTCGGGGGCGAGTACAGTGGCGGCCAGATCTGAGGTGCTGGCCGAACAGGGGCCGATCACGGCCAAGCGCACACTGCCGCGGGTACAGGTGCGGATGCGCCGAGGCTGCCATGATCCTACTGTTCACAGGGGTGGGTCACGCCACAGCAGATCGGCCTCCGCAGGAAGTGGAGTGGGCGCCGTTCCGGGAGCGCAGCCGCCGAGCCATCGCATTGACAACCTCCAGCAGTTCAGGCCGTGGCAGCCCACTGCCGGGCTGCCACGCGGGGTAAGAAAGGAAGAGAGCAGATCAGTCGTAGGGCGATTGCTTGTGCTCGATGCTTTGTTCCTCACCGCCCCGAGTCAACGTAGCCGCGTCATCAAGTTCGATCACGTCGGGAATATCGTCCATCTGTTCTTCCACAGCACCTCCTCGTAGAGTTCCTACCGAGGAATCTAGAGAAAGTGTTGGAGGGTGACCATAGAAATTCTTGATTATTCACCCGAAAGTTCATCGCTCATATATTGTGCGAATAACTTCGAATAAAGAGGACTGGTGGCCTCGCGCTCCGGTATGATCCCGGATCAGCCGGTGCTCTCCTTGGATATCCGGTTGAGCAGGGAGCGGGCATCGCCGTTGAAGCGGGCAGCAGAAGCAGTCATCTGGAAAACGTGAAGGTATTGTTCGACTTCGTTGCGGTGCGTCAGGGTGAGTTCAGCGGAAACCGTCTCGATAACGACCGATTCCTCATCCTGAATCCAAAAGCCGTGTAACGGGATGTAGGCAGGGTCGGTGTCGAAGGGGACGATCCCCAACGAGACGGTGGAAAGCCCCGAAGCTGCGATCAGCCGATCGAGCTGCCCCGCCATCACGTCTCGGTCGCCGCGCCGCTGGCGCACTGCCGCCTCACCGATAAGGAAGCAGAAGCGCTTGTCGCGCCGGTACAGGATCTCCTGGCGTCGCATCCGTTGCCCTACCGCGTCGTCAACCCCGATAGAGGTGCCGTTCTTGCGGTTGACCGACTCCAACACGGCGCGTGCGTAGTCGGGAGTCTGTAGCAGCCCTGGGATGATCACGGACTCAAAGACACGAAAGAGCCCGACATGTTCTTCCTCGTCGGCCATCCGCGACTGGATACCGCCAAGGCCCCCGCTGACTTGGCGCTTCCACTCGACCCACATCGATTCCAGATCGTTGAGCCGTTCGATGAGGCCCTCGGCTGCATCGGCCTGCCCGCAGGCACGCGCCCATACGGTGATCTCGGCGGCGTTGGGAACCTGTCGTCCGGTCTCGAATTTGGACACCTTGGGTTGGCTCCACGTCAACCGCTCCGCGAGCTGCGTTCCGGTCAGGCCGGCAGAGTCGCGCAGCTCGCGGAGTCGCCGCCCGAGATCGCGGCGGGCTTGTTCGATGCTGTAGGACACCTAGTTATTGAACCGCTGGATGACTTGGGGGGCGTACTCGCTGTGCGGAATAGCGTAATGCCACGCTATATCACGCCACTGGCAGTGTTGGGCGACCGTGGCCGGGTCATCGATCCGTTCGAGTTCATAGGGGACGTCATCCTCGTCGAAGTGCAGGATGCAGCTCCACCGACTGTCGAAGAGCCAGAAATCGAAGGCGGGAAGACGGGCCACCGCGGGATGGTGGCGGGGCAGCCACCGTATGTCCTCGCCGGCTTCGATATTGAAGCGGGTGACTGCGTGTTCCCAGGTGATGTAGTCGCTCAACGGTTCGGAAACCACGCGGACACGTTGCCAGGTGGCACCCTCCTTACAGCGCTCGGTGATGTTGCGATGCCATGAGGAGGTACGGGCATGATCCTCGTCGCGACCGAGATCGCCGGTGGCGAGGAAGCGCTGGATCGTCTCCTCTTCTTCTGCCACGTTGTAGCGGTCGCGGACTTCGAGTTTCCACGCGGTGTGTTCGAACTCCTTGAACTGTCGGGCGAACTCGTCCTCAGTGAGGAGTGTCCGCATGTGTCATTCCCTTTCCTGAGCGTATCGGAGGAGCTCGCGAGGGATCTCCACGAGCGTCTCGTTATCCGCGAGGTCCCGAACGTCACCCAGCGCTTCGGTGTCGGTGACCTTGTACCCCTGCACGATGAGCGTGCCGCGGTCGGTCTTGTAGAGGGTGGGGCACTTGCCGTTCTCACTGTCGGTTCCCAAGAACGTCATCCGCATCGTATCCCCGTTTCTTATAGTCGCGAATATTCGACTGCCATCAGCCTGTCGCAACGAACTGAGGCAGTACAAGTGCTTTTCGTGTCCGGAGGCGGACACGTGCCCAGGGAAACGTCAAACCGATCGCCCTGACCGCTTCCCCTCCCCGCCCGCCTCTGTCCACGGCGGTCGGGGCGGGTACAGCCCTTAGCCGTGGCTTGACCAGGACAGGCTGTTCAAGCGGCCAGCAGGAGCACCAGCGAGACGGTGCCCGCGCCGGAGATCACCTGGACGGCTTTTTCACCGCGGGTGCCGGTGGTGAGCGTGAACGGTGTCGAGACCATCCACCAGCGGCTGCCGCGGCGCGCCAGCGGCCACAGCAGCGGTACTCCCGCCGGGGTGAGCGCGTCGCCGAGCACGTGGGTCACCATCCCCACCGCGACCAGCGCCCCCAGCCACCAGGCAGGCAGGTCGGCCACCACCACCGCGAGCGCGGCGACCACAGCCGCGACGCCGGAGACCGCCAGCCACGAGCGGGCAGCCCGCCCGAACAGGCCCCGCAGCGCCAGCGAGGCCAGCAGCCACGCCACCAGCAGCGCCCCCAGCCACCACAGCGACACCAGCCCGGCCACCAGCCCCACGAGCAGCGCCGCGGGCACGGTGTGTGAGAGGTGGCGGTGCGTCCCGTCGGCGTCCCAGCCTCCCCCGTCGCGGGGCGTGGCCGTGGCGCGCCACACGCGCGCCGACAGGGCCCGCACCCCCGTGCAGGCCGCGCGTGAGACCGGGCCCTGGCTGCGGGTGGCGGTCGCCTGGGGATGGTCCAGGTCGGGCAGGAGCGCGGCGCCGGCGGTGAGGACGGCTGTCGTCGCGGTGGTCCACAGGTCGGGGGCGAGCAGGGGCGCGGCCACGAAGGTGGCCGCCACACCGGTGAGCACACCGGTCATGGCATGCGAAGGCGCCATCATGCGCAAGATCTCCAGCCAACGAGAGGGGAAACAGGGAGTGGCGGGCGATGCCGCCCGAGTCATCATCTCTGATTGTGTCGGCCTCTCAGATGCCCATGCTGGCTCACCTGTGGGGATGCAGGATCTTCTTGGACAGCGATGCCGCCTTCGCCGCGCGAGTACCTGCCGTCCCCAGTGCTTTCGCCCCGGCAGGGCCATCGATGACAGACAGCGGATACCCACGGGCACAGCTTGGCTACACGTGGCAGCTCTGCCCCTCAAGCCCGGGCCAATCCTGCCATTCAAGGCGGGAGATTTTGTGGCCTTATGTCCCTTATGGGCACTTTCGGCCACTAGAGTTCACTATATGGCACTTTGACACCTAGGCTTCCGGTGGAAACATCCCCCACCCTTGGAGCTCGCAATGCGCGCTACTCGTCGTATCGCCACCGCTGTCGCCGGTGTCTTCACCATGATCGCCGTAACCGCCACGCCCGCGGCCGCCTCCGGATGGGAGCTGTACGCGCGGCTTATGGACGCTGAGACGTGCTGGAGCATGGGCCAAGACGTCGTCGAATACAACTCAGACGCCCACTCGTGGCGGTGCGACACCCTGAACGACCCGAACTACCCCTTTGACTACGCGCTGTACATCTACTTCAGCTAACCCCGCCATCGGGAAGGGGCGGCCCCGCTGCCGCCCCTTCCGGTCCCCGCACCGTTGTTGCCCCCGCTGCCGAGTGGGGATGTCGCGGGGCTTGGGCAATCGCGCGTCAGAGTAGCGGTGATGGTCGTGGTGGCGTGGCTGGTGTTGGGCACTCCCGAGCGGACGCCGCCTGAGGAACTCACCCCCAAAGGGTTGGACGCCATCGCTACCCGCGCGTTCGCGATCGTGGCCGGCCTGGGGCGGTAGCCCTACTCATCCTCCACTACCGGCACCAACGCACCACCGAGAACGGCGGCAACGCGAGGTCACCCGACTGTTCAACGAGCGCTTCACCGCCGCCTACACCGAAGGGCAGCGAGCACGCCGCCGTGCGCCTGGGCGCCGTCCACGCCCTGGCCCACCTCGCCGGCGACGCCCCCTCCGACGAGCAGGTGCAGACGGTCATCGACGTGCTGTGCGCCTACCTACGCATGGTCTACGAGTCCGCCCCGGATGCTTTGCCAGGCGATGCCGGTGTCGAGCAGCGCGACAACCACCGCACCCGCGATCTGGAATTCGCCGCGTTCCGGGAGGTGCGCCACACCATCTTGCGCATCATCGGCGACCACCTCCGCGACGACACCAGATGGCGCGGTAAGAACTACGACTTCACCGGCGTCGTCTTCGACGGCGCCGACCTCAGCGGCGCGGAATTCTCCGAGGCCACCGTGGACTTCGACGCCGTGTAGTTGCGATTGTCGTGGTGGTCGGCGCAGGCGGGCTGCGCGCCTGGGCATACGCCTACTGCCTCGACAAGGGCGGCAGTTTCACCGGCGGTATCACAGTCCTCGAAGAGGGCACGATCAACATGAAGGCTCAACTGGAGTGCAACCTTTAGCCAGTGACGTGAGTTAACTTCGTTCTCGACTCCGAAAGGATGAGGTGGAGGCATGCGGGAAGAGCCCGTGCTCGCCGTGTCAGAACTCGTCCGGAGCTTCCGAGAATGCACTGCTTTGAACGGTGTCTCGTTCACGGCGCACGCCGGAAAGGTCCATGGTCTGCTCGGCCCCAACGGCTCGGGCAAAACCACCTGCCTTCACCTCATCACCGGTTTGGACACCCCAGACCACGGTCAGGCCACTGTCCTTGGCGTCCCCGTCTCACACAAGACCTCGCGGCCCCTGATCGGCATGGCACCCGACGACCTCCCATTGCCGGGATCATTGACGGGAAACGAATACCTCACCTTCCACCATCGCCTGCGCCAGCGTGACGACACCGCGACCGCTGCGCGTCTGGCCGACGCCTTCAACCTCTCCAACGCGCTCAACAGGACCATCGCCGAGTACTCCCACGGCATGAAGCGCAAGCTCCAGGTGATCGCCGCGGTGATGCACAAGCCCTCTCTTCTGGTGCTCGACGAGCCGTTCCGAGGTCTTGATCCCGACGCGGCGGCGGTACTACGAGAGCTGATCACCACATTCACCCAGGCCGGCGGCGCCGTTCTCGTCGCGACCCACGACATGCTCCGGGCCGAACGCGACTGTGACCACGTGACCCTCCTTCATGAAGGCGACACCGTCGCTCAGGGAAATCCTGCGACCCTGCTGGAGCAGCACCAGGCGGTTCATTTGGAGGAACTCTTTCTTTCCGTCACCGGGCTGGCGTCTCAGCGCGAGGTTCACATGGCAGAGTTGTCCGACGCGTTCTCCCAGGAGATGGCCACATGATCATCTGGAAGCGCACCCTGCTCGGGGCCGCTGTGGGCGGCCTGCTGGTCGTTCTCGCCGGTATGGCGACGTTCGGAGTCGGCTTGTGGCAAGAGACCGTGTACACCATCCCCGGCCTGTGGGACGCCGGCGTCACCGCTCCCGACGCTGACGGCTCGTTCTCCTTCGAGTTGGGAGTGAACGGGGCAGGTGTACTGACGCTGGTCGCGGTGGGAGCCGTGATCGGGGCTCTGAGCGGGGTACGGGCGCAGCGTCGATGAGGCAGATGTGGGTCATGGCCGGCACCGTCAACCTCGCCTGGCGCCGGGAACTGGCGGGAACCTTCGGCATCAGTCAACGCGCTGTCACCGTCATTGGGCTGGCGCTGCTGGGCCTGCTCGGTGCCGTTTCCGCGTTCATCAGCGGGGTCATTCCGGCCTTCGATGAAATCTCCCCCGCAGCGGCGAGGCGAGTTCACCTGGTCGCGCTGGCCTCGGTCACCCTCGTGGCAGCGGCCAGCGCGGTGATGTTCCAGGTGTTGGCGCCCCGCCGGACCTCCCTGACCGTCATAGCTCAGCTACTTCCGGTCTCGCGCTTCGTCACACGAGTGGGAGCGCAACTGCCGATGGTGGCGCTGTCGGTGCTGACCACCCTCGCGATGACCTCCCCTTCGCTGAAGATGACCCTGACCGGAGGTACTCATCTCCTGGCGGGCCTCGCGGCCGTGGGGGCGTTGGTGGTGACCGTGCACGCGGTGGCGATCCCGCTGTTCAACACCGCGGTGTGGGCGCTACGCCGCGCGCGGCTACCGCTGCACCATGGTCTCGGCATCGCTGGCGCTGTCGTCTTGGCCGGGGCGTTCGCCGCTGTGTGGCACGATCTGGCCGCTCCCGCACCCACCTCAAACGTGTGGTGGGTGCTCCCCCACCGCACAGCCGCTGAGGCGCTGTCCTCGCTACCGGCCGCGGCCGTGCTCGCCGTATGGACGGTCATGGCCTTGGGAGCGGGGGCGTGGGCGATGAGCGTGCTACCCGAGGAGCGCGTCGATCGTCCCTCCCGGCTGCTGGCGCGGCTGCCCTGGCCCTCCGGGCAGGCAGCCGCCCGGGTCTGGTACGAACTCCTCGTCTTGGTGCGCGCTCCGCAGTACGCCGTAGCGATCCTGTTCGCTTTCGTCGGGGTAGTCGCAGCCACAGTGCTCTACGGCGCCACCGGCACCGAGGTGGTCCGGCTGGCTGCCTCCGGACTGTTCCTGGTGTTCTTCTTCGCCGGGATGCAGTCGGTCGGTCTCACCCTGCCCTCCCACTGGATCGGCGAAGTCCTCCTGGCGCGGCCGGCGGCGTGGGCGTGGCCCAAAGCCCTGGCCTGCCTGCTCGCCGCGACAGTGGCGGCCCTTGCAGCGCTGGCGGTGGCCTTCACTACCGGGCTGCTCGTTCCCGCCACCAGCGTGAGCCTGCTGCTGCTCGTTCTGCCGGCCTGGGCCGCAGCGATGCTGGCCGGTGCTTTGGTGCCCTACAGCCATGAACAACCCCTCAGTGTCGGTTTGACCGCCGTGACCACCACCATCGTCTACGCCGCCGCGACGTGGGCCGCAGGAGAGGTCGTCCCTTCCGCATGGCTGTCGGCCCTGGTGACCACCGCCGTTTTGCTGGCCGCCTACGTGGGTGTCGCTCGGCGGATGACCAAGCGTCCCCGCCATGGGTGAGCCGATGGTTCCCCGCCGGGTGGCCTTGCCGAGTCGGCTGGGACGGTCGCTGTGGGCGACCGTGTGGCACATGCACCTGTTGGCATGGCCTGTCCTCCTTGCCGCCGCGCTCCTGTCCGCCCTGGCATGGGCGGCGGGGTGGTGGGCTATCGCGGTCCTGGCAGGCAGCGTCGTGATCGCCTGGTCCGGCATCGTTGTGCACGAGTGCGGCCACGTTCTCGCATTCCGGGCGCTGGCCGGCTCCCGCCCGGCCGAGCTTCAGCTCACTCGGGCCGGAGCGAGCCTGCACCGGCCCGCTCTGTCGCCAGGGCACGAGATCGGCGTCATCGTGGCCGGCCCCCTCGCCCCCGCCCTGCTGTTGGGCCGTTCTCGCCCTGGCCGGGACATCGCCCCCGCTGCTGGTGTGGTCCGGCATCCTGTTGCTGGCCCATCCGCTCTCCATGCTGCTGCCCGTCGGTGACGGCCACAATCTGTACCGGGTACTGCGGCAGGGACTGCGCGGACGCGCTTGACCCCCACGCCGTCTCTTTCGCGAAAGCCAGAGTCAGCGGGCGCGTGTCATGACTACAGGAGCGGAGAGAGCCGGCTCGGTTCGGCTTTAATCCCCTCGATCCCGTCGAGGGCAGCGGAGATGGACTCGACGTTTCCAGCAGCGCAGCGCCGATTGCGTTACTACGCTATAGAACGTCTGGCTTGACGCTATTTCTCCCCTGATCGTTGATTGGACCCCCTATGGTCGACCGCGATGACGCTGTTCGACGCTTTCCCCCCGAACTGGATATGAGCACCCCCACGGTCGCGCGCGCCTACGACTACCTGCTGGGCGGCAAGGACAATTTCGGCCCCGACCGTGAACTCGGCGAAGCGCTCGAACAGCTCAGCCCCGGCACGAAAAGACTGGCCCACGAGAACCGAGGTTTTCTCAAGCGCGCAGTTGATCACGTCGTCACCCACCATGGGGTGCGACAGTTCCTCGACCTGGGCGCGGGGCTGCCCACCGCGGAGAACACCCACGAGATCGCGCAGCGCGCCGTTCCCGAAGCGCGTGCGGTCTATGTCGACATCGACCCGATCGTGCTCGCCCACGGCCGCGCGATTCTGGCCGACAACCCCAACACCACCGTGATCACCGCCGATGTGCGCGAGGTCGACCGTGTGCTCAACGACGCCGACACCCAGCGGTTGCTCGATTTCAGCGAGCCGGTGTGTGTGATGCTCGTGTCGCTGCTGCACTGCTTCCCCGACAGCGATGACCCCTTCCGGCTCGTGCGCGACTACCTCGCCCACATGCCTTCGGGGTCAGCGGTGGTCTACTCGCACCTGTGCTCCGACGACAGCGAGGCCGCCTCCCGGTTCACCGCACGAGTCCACGACAGCGGTGTGCCATGGGGGCGGGTGCGCGCTCCCGAGGAGTGCGCTGCGGCTTTGGCCGGCCTCGAGATCGTTCCTCCCGACCTGGCCGGCACCGGCCGGCCGCAGCTCGTGGACTGCCACACGTGGCGTAACGAGGGCGTGACCCCCCGCCTCCGTCCGCAAGACCCCGCCAAGACCATCTGGGAACACGCCGGGGTGGGCCTCAAATCCTGACCGGATCTGCGCCCAGGGGACCGCTCGCCGGCAGTGGAAGGGCGACGGGCATGGCGAGAGGGTCGGCGGTGTTTGCCGTCTCGGCAAGAAAAATTGCTCTCCTGAGTGGTGTGCCGGAGTATCGGATGAGACAGCGGTAAGACACCGAAGCACCGCTGTCACATGCGAAAACATCCGCCGGCTCGGGGTATGCCCCGCTGCGGCGGGCAACGGTTACCCGCGGGCCGGGAAAGCCAGGAAGCGAGGACCCACCCATGCCCCACGAGCACACCACCGAACACGCCTCCGAAGAGGAGTTCTGGGACGCCTTCTACAGCGAGAGCGAGCGCGTCTGGAGCGGTAAACCCAACGCCGCCCTCGTGCGAGAGGTCGCCGGCATGCGACCGGGCAGCGCCTTGGATCTGGGCTGCGGCGAGGGAGCCGACGCGGTGTGGCTGGCCCGGCAGGGCTGGCAGGTCACCGCCGTCGACATCTCCCGCGCCGCCCTGGAGCGCGCGGCCCGGCACGCAGCCGAGGCCGGCGCGGCCGAGCGGATCGACTATCAGCGCCACGACCTCGCCGCGTCGTTTCCCGCCGGTGTGTTCGACCTGGTCTCCGCCCACTTCCTGCACTCCCCCGGCGACATGCCGCGCGAGCAGATCCTGCGCAGCGCCGCCGCGGCCGTCGCCCCCGGCGGGGTGCTGCTGATCGTGGGCCACGCCGCGCCTCCCGGCGGTCAGGACAACCCGCACGCCGACATGCACCTGCCCACGCCTCGGGAAGTCCTCGACTCCCTCGACCTCGAACCGCAGCACTGGGAGGTGCTGCGCAGCGAGGAGCACGAGACCAGCTACACCGACCGGGAAGGTAACCCCGCCACCCGCACCGACAACACCCTCAAGCTGCGCCGACGGTAGTCAACAGCTCTCCAAGGCCCACCTGAAGAGGCGCGGAGCCCATAAAACCAGTTGACACCGGGCTGCGGCGTGTCACAGTGCCGGGATTCCGATGTTTATATCCGGGGCCTGGAGGGGTGGTGGGGGATCGTCTTTCGGGTCAACGGCTGTATCGCCAGGAGGTGCCGGTGCCTTTATAGACCTCGACGGGGATCGGCCGCTCCCCCTTAGGTAAATGGTCAGAGCAGAGAATGCCGTGGAGGTGGTCGACTTCGTGGGCGACCAGGCGCGCGGCACCGCGGTCGAACTCGGTAATGTGCACGGTCCCGTCGAAATCGATGTGCTCGACAGCGATACGCAGCGGCCGGGGGATCTTCGAGCGAGTGTCGAAGAAGGACAGGCAGCCCTCGTACTGGAGGTCGGTGTCGATACCGGTCTCGACGAGGCGGGGATTAAGTAACACGATCGGCTCAGCGCTCGGTGGGCAGACCAAGGCTGCTGCTCGGTCGATGCCGATCTGTGGGGCCGCGATCCCTTTGCCCTTGCCGAAAGTGTGGACCGCTGCGACGCGGTCGAGCGCCTGATGGAGCTCACCAACGACGCGGCGCGCGTCCTCAGCCTCGGTAGGAAGGTCGAAGACCTGGCTTGTCTTGCGCAGCAAGGCATCGCCTTCCTGGACGATGCCGAGTCCGGCCATGACCTGACTGGGCAAGGCGTTCACCGATTCATCATAGGTGCGAGACCGCCATGACCACTCGAGTTTATACCGGGCATGTAGCGGTGGGTCCTCAGTCGACCAGGTGTAGACACGCCGAGGCCCGGCTTGCTCGATACCGATCGGGCTTTCTAAAGGCATGTCATCGCCAGTCATGGAGGGGGCGATGCCCCACACAGCCGGATCGAAGTGTGCGGGCAGATCGAGTCGGATCTCTAGATGCCGGGTCGAGTGGCGCACTGCGCGGCGGAACCAGTTACCCCAGTGGGTCTCGGGCACGGTGTAGGTGTATTCGATCCAGGCCGACTGGCCCGGGTAGAGGTCGAACCGCTGTCCGGACTTCCCTTCAAACCGCAGCCACACCTCTTTAAAAGCGTCCCGGTCGTGTTGGACCTCCCAATCGAGTGGCTCAGCGCGGTCCTCTCCCCACCACGCCTGGAGATCGAGCATTTCCCATGTCAGTGGGGCTTCACGGTAGAAGGCGTTAGACCGTTCGGGGCGGCCGGGATAGCGGTCGACAGCAATACGGATCAGGTAACGGGTGACCGGTCGGCCCGAGTGGTTAGTCAATCGCCGACGCTGCGTGAGCCGATAAAGCCCATCATCGAATCGCAACTCAGCATGATCACGTTCGACGATCAAGCTGGCCCCGTCCGCGGGCGATTCGACCACATGGGGCCAGGTGGTTTTGGGGTGAGAATGCTCGATCTTCCACGACCGGACCAAGGCTCCGCCAGCCTTCATCTCCTTGTCGCAGGCAGCAACCACAGCCAGCGATCCGGGCTCGGCACCTGAGGCGATCTTGGAGACATAGGAACGGTCGTACCCGATCTTCTTGGCAAGGGCTCCACGCGAGTTCCCCGAGACCTCCAGCCAATGGCGGAACTCGACGGCGAAGCCGCCACCCACGCCGCTGACCGTACTGTCTGGAGCCATGGTGCCTTCCAGATCGAGGAGTGAACGGAGCGTGCATCCTTTCTCACTCTACCCTCATGGCAGGACAACACGCTGTAGTTGAGTTGCGCGTAATCAAACGCTGCGGCAACGCCCCAGAGAAGAACGCTGTGGGCAGCTTCTGAAGGAAGAGTGAGCGATGCGCTTTCCCTATCACGTCCTCGAACTCGATCCGTCCGGTCTGAGCCAGTGGGCCACCCACTTCGCCTCCGGTCCTGACCGGCGCCGCGATATCGAAGAAGGAATCTGGCGGCGCACCCAGGACCAGCGCAACGCCGAGCAGTCCGGCTGGAGTGAGGAGGCTTCGGCCCGCCGCCGGATCGTCCACTACTGGTACCGCTATGACGTGATCGGTACGAGCCTGTGCATGGTGGATTTCTACCTGTACTACTGCGTGACATACCCTGCGACCGAGATCGACGCCTACCATGAGCAGGTTAGCTACTGGCTGGGCGCCGGCGGATGGGCCTCTGACAAGGACGGTACCTGGCGGCGCGGCGACCTGCGCATCCGGCTCCACCGTTTCGACATCCACCCTCAGGACACTGCCGCTGGCCGCAATATCCCGGCCGACTATGCTTCCTTGCAGGTAACCATAACCTCCGATGGGTGCGACCCTGGCGCTGACGTGGTCGCCCGCCCCTGGCAAGTCCTTGCCGATGGGATACGCATTAAGGATCTTCCTGGCGCCCCGATACTGATCGACTCGCTGGCTCCCTTGGCTGCCCACGTGCCTTTCCAGGTCGAGGTCGGCTGCGGCACCTCCGTTGAGGCTGGTATACCGCCCCTGCACCGTCTCCACGAGATCTACCGAGTCACCACCCGCCACGACAATAAGCCCGGCGCCGCCCCCTTCATCCTCAACGTCGACGATGACCGCCTCCTCGAAGAGGTCTTAGTGGCGCCCGAAAACAAGTTCACCGAGTTCTGCGAGATGTATCAAGCCTGTTTCCAGGCCAAGCCGCCCCCGGCCCTCGACGCTCTCGGCTGGCTGGCCCGCAACGGATTCATAGTCGGGCCGATCATCACGAACAACTTCGATGTCCTCACCGCTCGCGCTGGCCTCACAGAGTGCTTCGTTCGCCGCTACGACCAGAAGATCCCTCACGTTCCACTGCTGCCGGAGACCAAGGCTCTACTCGTGGTGGGTAACCATGCCGATCGGCGTCGGGTCGAGGCCCGTGCTCGGGAAGCAGGGATGAAAGTGTTTTTCCTCGACCCTGAGGGGTTCTGGGACGCTGACGGAACCTTCGCGCCTTACCCTCTCGAAGGCGCTCAGGACGGCGACTACGTGTGCCACAAAACCGCATCCGAAGGTCTCCCCGAGTTCGTCGCGCTACTCCAGGGCGCGCAGACCACGCCAAGTGAGAGGGGAGCCCGTGCCGCCTGAGACTGACTTCGCCAAGCTGCTCCGGTCTCTCTACTGCGAGGGCCGCGACCTGATCGCCAAGGCTCTCGCCGACGTAGATGACGACGTCGCCTCCTGGCCGGGCCTCGATCCGTCCGGGAAGATCTCGATCCGTACCCTTGTAGTCCACATAGCTGGATTCGACAACCTTGTCCAAGCCGCGCTCGTCGGGGGTAACGCTGCCACTTTGGTCCGCGATAGCGCATGGCAGACCCGGTTCGGCTCCGGGTTCCCTCGCGAATTGCGCGTCCTGGACCCAGCGATCGTCGTTCCTGATACGCCGCCGCTCGACAATGGCATGGCCATACTGGCTGAGCAGACCGAAGCGATGCTCGCCCTACTCGACAGCGAGCTCGACCTCAACGCCGAACTCGCTTTCCCAAATGACGAGGACCTGTTCACTACGGGGAAGCCACAGCCGGTGTCGGCGGCACGACTAACGCTGTGGGTGCCGATGCACGACCGCTACCACCGCGGCCACATCACTCACCTCAAGTACGACTACCGCTGTCTGCACTCGGGACGATGTTGCTGGCCGTGAACTCATGCGCCCCGCGAACTTTCGTGGTCAACAGACCGCGACTCCTGCTCGCGTCGAGGCGCACAACCATGCCCTTCACGCCCACAGAGGATTTGCTCGCCTTCGGTAGTATGCCGGCTTCGAGCCCGTCGCGTTCGGCGATTAGGCACCCCAACTCGTAGCGCGACAGCGCATCCGAACCGGCCACATGCAGCAGGCCCGTGAACTCCCCGTAGTTCAGACGGCCCACCTCCAATACTGCCGCAGCCAGATCTGCGATGTGGACCGGGCAGCGGATGTCGTCGTCGAAGAGTGCCCCGTCGGCTTCACCGTTGGCCAAAGCACGGACGAATGCTTCGAAGCCGGAGTTGCCATCGCCGAGAATCCAGGAGGTCCGTACGACTACCGCATCGCCCATCGCGGCGATTACCCCGACCTCGGCGGCGGCTTTCGCTGCTCCGTACCTGGTCATCGGGGAGGGAGCGCAGATCTCATCGTAGGAGTCGAGGTCACCGCAAAACACCGCATCAGATGAGATGTGGACCAGTCGCGCCTCTTCTTGATTGCAAGCCCAGGCGATGTGAACGGGGCCAACCGCGGTCGCCTCCCAGTCCTGCTGAGCATAGGCGGCATTGACCACCACGTTCGGTTGGACTTCGTAGACGAGATGGCCGACCGCGTCGCGGTCGCGGATGTCGACACGGACAAGCCCGTCCGCTTCGGCCTGGAAACTGGTGCCGACGACATCGTGTCCGGCGGCAAGGGCTTGCTCGTGGATCTCGCTGCCGAGGTAACCACTGGCCCCGATGATCAGAACACGCATGGCCACGAGCATAGACACTTATCTCCGTCCCGAATGCCTTGGACATGGCGTATTACTCAGAACAACCACGAGACCAGCTACACCGACCGGGAAGGTAACCCCGCCACCCGCACCGACAACACCCTCAAGCTGCGTCGCCGCGACGGCTGAGGTCACCGCACCAATCAGGCTCCGGTCATGCATCGGCGTCGAGTCGGTGTCCAGCGAAGTCACCGGAGGCTGTGGCAATGGGCGCGCCCAGGGCGGTGCGGTTGACTCGCAGTGGCAACCGTCGGGCTCCACGGACGGTTTTCGCCCCGATGGTGGGAGCGGGGAGATTGACACCGCCTTCCACTAGGTTGGCCGGGAGGAGCACCTCGCACGCGGATACGGGTTTCGCGCCGTCGAAAAAGCCCCGAGATGCTGTGATGTCACGGCGTTGTTGGCGGCCTCCGCCACTGAGAGTCGAGCAGGAGTCGAACGCCTATGACCACCACTGGCCCCTCCTACGACGGCACCTTCCCCGAAGTCTTGGACCGCAGGCAGCTCAACCGGGCCACGCTGGCGCGCCAGATGTTGCTGGAACGAGAGCACACCACGGTCGCCGACGCGGTGCGGCGACTAGGCGGCCTGCAAGCCCAGGAGCCCAAACCCCCATTCGTGGGACTGTGGACGCGGCTGGCCGACTTCGAACCGCGCCACCTGCACGAGGCGCTGCACGGGCGCGAGGTGGTTCGGGCCACGTTCCTGCGGGCCACGCTGCACCTGACCACCTCCGAGGACTACACGTCCTGGCGCATGCCGCTGCATCCGGTTATGAATCAGGCGATGCGAGTGCTGCGCGACCGCGCCAACGAACTGGAGCTGGAGCGGCTGCTGCCGGTAGCGCGCGAACTGCTCGCCGAACGCCCCCACGACTTCACCACACTGCGGAGACTGCTCAGCGAACGCTTCCCTGAGGCCGACGAGCGCGCCCTGGGCTATGCCGTGCGCACCCAGTTGCCCCTGGTCATGGTGCCCACCGACGACCCGTGGGCCTTCCCCGTCAACGCCGCGTTCACGCCGGCCGAGCGGTGGCTGGGCCGAGAACTGTCCCCCGACGAGTCCCCCAAGGAACTGGTGCTGGCCTACCTCGCCGCTTTCGGCCCGGCCACCGTCGCCGACGCCCAAACCTGGTCGGGGCTGGGCAAGCTCGCCTCCGTCTTCGACGAGCTGCGCCCGCGGCTGCGCACCTTCGTCGACGAGGATAGCCGGGAGCTGTTCGACCTGCCGGAGGCTCCGCGTCCCGCTGCCGACACGCCCGCCCCGGCGCGACTGCTGCCCGAGTTCGACAGCCTGCTACTAGCCCACGCCGACCGCACCCGCATCATCGCCGAAGCGCACCGCCCCCCGCCTGGTCACCAAGAACCTGCGCGTTCACGCCGCCGCCCTGTGGGACGGCATGGTGGTGGGCACGTGGAAGACCAAGGCCACCACGACCAGGGCGACGCTGACCCTCACCCCCTTCGAGCCGCTGCCCGCCGGCGCCGAGGACGCCCTGACCACGCAGGCACGCCACCTCCTGGCGTTTTCGCGCCCCAAGGTCGGCAAGCACGATGTCCGGATCGAGGCGCCGGCCGCCCAGGCGTGACCCGCCACGGCCCCGGGGATCTGGCGGCCACACATCGGTGGCGCGCATCCCTGAGGTCACCTCACCGGCTTTCCCAACCGGACAGTGATGGCGGTTTTTTCACGGGTGTCGCCGGTACCGGCCCCCACATCACCAAGGCCGTGGGATGGGGCGGTGCGTGAGTGTCTGCCCGGCTTGCGTGCTGCGGTCCCTCGCGTCGCGCCCCTCCTCCAGTTCCGGTGTTCCCGAGATCCGATTCACTCGATGACCGCGGTGGCCTCGATCTCGACCAGGAGGTCAGGCTCGGCCAGTGCGGCGACGCCGATCCCGGTGAGCGGCGGGGTGGGGGTGACACCGAGCTTCTCGGCCGCCCGAGCTGCTCCTTCGGCGAACAGCGCCATCTTGTCGGGCGTCCAGTCGACGACGTAGACGGTCAGTTTCGCCACGTCGTCGAAGGAGCCGCCGACCTCGGCCAGGGCTGTGGCGAGGTTGAGGTAGCACTGCTCGACCTGGGCGGCGAAGTCGCCTTCGCCGATTTTGCCGCCCTCGGCATCGCGGGCGACCTGGCCGGCGATGAAGACCAGCTTCGATCCGGTGGCAACCGACACCTGCCGGTAGATGTCGACCTTTGGCAGCCCGTCGGGGTTGACCAGGGTGATGGCCATGCTGACTCCTTGTCGTGAGAGTCCGAGGATCGGACTCTGAAACTATAGCATTGCAATGCTATGTATTCTGGTGGCATGGCGAGGACGAAAGACCCCGCGGTCCGCACCCTGCTCATCGAGCGAGCCGCACACATGCTCCGCGTCCGTGAGCCCATCACCCTGCGCTCCCTGGTGGCCGGGACCGGCGTGTCGACGATGGCCGTCTACACCTACTTCGGCGGCATGGACGGGCTGTGGAAGGCCCTGCGCCAGGAGGGTTTCACCCGCCTGGCGGCCAGGTTCGAGACGGTGCCGATGTCGGCGGACCCGGTGCGGGACCTGGCCGCCCTCGTCGCCGCCTACCTGCGCAACGCCTTGGACCACCCCGACCTGTACCGGGTCATGTTCGACGCGAGTTTTGAGCTCGAAGACCTCAAGGCCGCGGATGCGACCCTGGAGTATCTGGTCCAAGCCCTCCGGCGGGCCAGGGATACCGGCCGCTTGCGCGCCGAGGTCGACCCACTGGAACTGGCGATCCAGAGCTGGGCCATCGGCCACGGGCTGGTCTCCCTGGTCGCCAACGGTCCCCTGCCCAGCCACACGCTCGACCACGGTGTTTCCATGCTGACCGCCCTGCTCATCGGCGAAGGAGATCAGGCCGACAGGTGCCGCACCTCAGTCGAGCGGGGCTGGCAGCAGTCGCTGCCGCCCGGCGAAGAGGCGGGGGCCGAGTAGGAGCAGCAGAAACACCTGGTGGCACGTACCTGACACCGATCTTGCCCCCACCCCAGCGGGCGGGAGCGCTATCAGGCGGGGTAACGGCACGCCGAAGTCGCGGGCCATGCCCGTGATCCGGTCACCATCGCGGAGGCGGTCCGGAAACGATGCGTTCCCGGACCATTCTCGCCTTGACCAAGGTCAGCAGTAATAGGTCAATGCCTTAGGGAAAACCGCTGCTCTGACCATTGCTGGACCGGAACTCCTCGGCGACGCGCCGGTCACCCCCGGATCTCGCGGTGCCGGAGAAACAGGCTCAGCAGAATACGAAAAACTCGGCTTATTATTCGCGGGGAATGTCTACCGGTGGCACGGTGCCTCCAAGTAGCCATCCTTCCCTTTTCTGTCCTGAGGGTACCACCATTCATCACGGCCACCTCTGTCGCGATGTCAACAGATATGTCCCGGATGAAGCGTATTTTCGGCGCCACGATCGTTTCATTTTTAATGATTTTTCCGAACTGTGGCTCACCTTGCGGCAACGGAACCTAGTCTGCTGTCCAGCCGCGTTTCCTAGAACATGCGAAGGAAGCCGTTTTGACAAAAAAACGACTACCGTCCCTCCCGCTCAGATCCCTGGCCGTCGTGGCGACACTACTGCTCTCCATAGTGGGGCTGGCCACACCCGCTTACGCCGCCCAACAGCCCTATGGCACCACGATCGTCTCCGCCGGGGAGTGGCTCTCGGCCGTGGGCGGCGGAGTCGACGTCTACTCCAACGGAAGCGCCGGCTACGTCAGCGGCGACTACAGTGCCCCCGCCGTCGGCATGAAATGGCAGTGTGTAGAGCTACCCCAACGGCTCTACCAAGCCAAAGGCTGGCACGGCGGGATCTTCGCGGGGGTCAGCGGGGCTTACCAGATCTACGATGCGGCCCCTAATCTTGGCATGGAGCGCTGGGCCAACGGCTCGATTTCCTCGGTCGTGCCTGGTGACATGATCGTACACGGCACCGGGGTGGGCTATGGCTACGGTCACGTTTCGGTGGTCGACAATGTCGATGGCTCCACTATCGAAGCCGTCGAACAGAACGCCAGCTACAGTGGCCGTGCCAGCTACACGCTTTCGGGCGGCTCTCTGTCGCGCGCGGGCGTGGGCGACATCCGCGGCGTCGTTCATGACCCCGACAACCCCGCCACAGTCGGCAGCGGCTCCCCCGGTGGCCGTAACGTGGGGCTGTACGCGGTACCGCGCGGCCCCCAGCTCGTAGCAGGGCAGCAACTTCACTCCGACGAGTACCTCGTCTCCGACAACGGACACTCGGTACTGAAGATGCAGCCCGACGGCAACCTCGTCCTCTACGGCCCTGGCTTCCAGGTGAAGTGGAAGACCAGCACCGAAGGCAACCCCGGTTCCTACCTGGGTGTGCAGGGCGACGGCAACGTGGTGCTGTACCGGCCCGACGGCACCCCCCTGTGGGCCACCAACACCAGCGACATCACCCGTTTCGTCGTGCAAAGTGACGGCAACCTCGTCGGCTACGACAACGGAGGCAATGCCGAATGGGCGAGCGACACCGTCGACTCCCCCGACTACTCCCACAGCGGCCACCGACTCGTCACCGGTCAGCAGCTACACGCGGGCAGCTACCTGCGTTCGCAGGACCGCCGCTACTACGTCCTCATGCAGGCCGACGGCAACCTAGTCGTCTACTCGCCCGGCTATCGGGTGTTGTGGGCCTCAAACACCGACGGCCAGGGAAGCCGAAACACCTTCCTCGGAGTGCAAAGCGACGGCAACGTCGTCGTCTACCGCGAGAACCATGGACCTGCCCTGTGGGCCACCAACCCGCGCGGTATCACCCGCTTCGTCATCCAAGACGACGGTAATCTCGTCGGCTACGACAGCTCGGACAACGCCACGTGGGCCACCGGCACCGACGGCATGATCTGAGTGCTTCCTCGGTTTTCCGCCTAGCTGCTCGCGTCATATGCCTGACGGCCTGAGGAATCGATGGTGCTGACCTCGGGAAGGAGCGGTCAAGCCCTCCCATCGGTGGGGCCGGGGACGTCGATCCGCGGCCCCACCGGCTTGTCCGAGCGCCGGCGGCGGCTAGAACCGTGAGTGCTGCCAGGAAGGGCCGCCCGGCTCGCCGAGCCACACCCGGTGCGCGCCATCGGGGGTGAGGGTCAGACCGTAGTCGGTGACGGCGGGACAACCGTGGCCCTCCCACTGCCGGTGGGCGGCCACCAGCTCATCCCACAGCCGCCGCGGGCCGGACTGCTCAACCGTACCGTCGCCGTGCAGCCGCGCCCACGAGGGAACATCAGTGGCCGATAGCCACACATAGGGTTCACCGTCCTCGGCGTCGGAGGGGTGGCGCAGGCCCCACCGCCACGCCGGCACCATCAGCGACAACTGTGGGCAACTCTCCTCGCCGGTGAGCAGCTCACGGGGGTCGCTGGCGAGCGTGGACACCACCTCGGCATCGTCGCCCAGGTCATGCGGTGGCCCGCCCGACCACCGGTGGCCGCGCAGCAGCATGAAGCTCGCCGGTTCGGTGAAGCGCCCGTTGGCGGTGCCACCGCTGACGCGCAGCGCCGCCAACACTCCTGCGGGCAGGCCCGGCCCGGGCTGCCACGGGACGACGATCCTGCCGCCGTTGGCCGCCTGCTCCAGCCACGCCAGCGGAATCCGGGTCACGGCGCAGGTAGCGAGGACGACGTCGAACGGCGCGCCGCCGGGATGACCTTTGGCGCCGTCGCCCGAGAGCACCTCGACCGCGTAACCGGAGGCTTTCAGGTCCTCGCGCGCGCTCTCGGTGAGCTCATCGTCGACTTCGACCGTGGTGACCCGGCCTTCACCGCCCACGAGTTCGCTGAGCACGGCGGCGTTGTAGCCGGTGCCGGTGCCGATCTCCAACACCCGCTCTCCGCGGCTGACCCCTGCCGCCTCCAACATGGCCGCCATCACCGACGGCGCCGAAGACGAGGAGGTGGGCCGTCCCGGCCCGTTTTCGGCGCCGTCGTCGACCTGCGTGACGAGCGCGGCGTCGGTGTAGGCCAGTTGCGCCCAGGCGTCGGCCTCGTGGCCGCGGTCCACCCATGTGTCCTCGCCCTCGCCCCGTATCACAGGGGGCAGGAAACGGTGGCGCGCCACGGCGGCGAACGCCGCGGCCAGCGGTTCGCCCAGGTTGAGGGAGGTAGCCAGGTGCGTGTGGGCTTCCTTCAACCTCGCGTGCTCGCTCATTCCCGCCACACCTTTCGCGTCGTCTCAAGGGCAGAAGAACGGGCGTCTTTCCTCGCGTTCTCCCGCCGCCCTGTGTCGTTGAAATTTCGATTATCGCGCTGTTTCCCCTGGATGCCAGGGGGTTTGCTACAGATGACCCCTTGCCTCTTCGGCGCTACGAAGCGTTTGCGAGCTAGCGCGAGTCAGTCGTGCCACCGAAGCTGCCGCATGGCCCCCGGGAGGCGCGGGCGCACTCGGGACATGTGGCGTGGTTCTCGAAGTCTCAGCCGTGCTGACCAGCAGTTCTCGCAGTAGAAGCCGGAGGTACTCTGAGGCGCAACAGGCGCCCGGTAGCACCTGTTCGAGCCCCAACCGTCACCACACCGATGTTCGATCCGGTAGCCGTCCTTCTTCCTCTTTCCGGGGCTCGACCGCCCCGTGGTCCTCGTCGGATCAGTCAGTTTGAGGCGGTGGCCCACGACCGTGGCGGGCTTGGGCGTCGAGTTCGGTGGGGGCGGGCTCACCATGGCGCAAAACGTCCCGCTCAACGAGGGGTTGGCCACGGTGTCCACCACGGCCGAAAGCGCGGTGACCTCGGCGCGCGGGGGCTACGAGGTGACCTGGAACATGGGGAACGCCGTGCGCGCCCTCTCCTCGATGGCGGCAGTTGGCCTGTTGGCCGGCGCCGTGCTGTTGACACCGGATCGCTCCAGCCGTCCTTAACGCTTCAAAAGAAGTTGTTGACAGGGGGCCGTGTCAACTTCACCGGATATTTGAAATCACCTTCCATTTTGGCGACTTGGTGTCTATTTTCCCCGAAAAGGAATTTTTCGAATACTTTTGATTCGTCCTAAATGTGATTTTCTCTTCTTGGCTTTTGCGCGTCGCTCGATTTTTCTTTTTTTGGGCGCTAGGGTCTCGACTGACGTGCGGATTTCACGCGAGAGGAAGAGCGAAAATGACGACAAGAAGGACGTTTATGCAGACGATGGCGTTTGCCGGCGGGATGCTGCTGGTACCTCACAACACCGCTGTGGCCCAAAAGACGCTGCCGCCCATAAACGACCCGTTATTTCGTGACCCCGTGGCCGACCCCAGCGCTATTCCACGGTTCGTCAACGAACTGCCGACGCCTTCACGCATCGATGTGGGCAAGAAGAGCGCACACACCATATGCATGGGCGCGACCACCCAGGACCTCCTGGGCGGAGGACTCGGGCTGACCACACCGGTGTGGGGCTACGGGCCGGCGGGACAGCGGGCCACCTACCCCGGCCCCACCCTTGTGGCCAACAGTCACGAGCCCGCGCGGGTCCACTGGCTCAACCGACTGCCCTTCCAGCATCTGCTGCCGGTGGACACGACACTGCACTGGGCGTTCGCCGACACCGACCACACCATCTCAGACGATGGCGTCCCCGGGGTCGTCCACCTGCACGGCGGCCACATCGACCCCGACAGCGACGGCCATCCCGACGCCTGGTACACCCGCACCGGTGTTCGGGGGCCGCTGTTTCGTCAGACTCGCTACACCTACGACAACACGCAAGAGGCGGCCACGCTGTGGTACCACGACCACGCCCTCGGCATCACACGCCTTAACGTTTACGCGGGGCTGGCCGGCTTCTACCTGCTGCGCGACCAGCAGGAACGCAACATGCTCCACAACCGCCAACTGCCGAGTCCGCGTCACGAGGTGGAGCTGGCCCTTCAGGATCGGATGTTTTACCCCGATGGGCGGCTGGCCTACCCGGATCAGCCCGCCGACGCCCCCGACTGGCCGGGGGGAGCCTCCGTCCAGCCCGAGTTCTTCGGCCAGGTCATCCTGGTCAACGGTAAGGCGTGGCCCTACCTGTCGGTGGAGCCACGACAGTATCGGCTCCGGCTGCTCAACGGGTCGAACTCGCGTTTCTACCGTCTCTCGGTCGACGGCGACTGGCCCTTTCCCGTCACGCAGATCGGCACCGACGGAGGTTTCCTCCTCACTCCGCAGCAGCTCGACGGCCCTCTCATCATCAGCCCCGGCGAACGGGTGGACGTGGTGGCCGACTTCCGGGGACTGCGGGGCGAAAGCTTCATCGTCACCAACGACGCTCCCACGCCGTTTCCCGACGGCGCACCCGTCGCGGCCCCCGCCGACGAGATCCTACAGATCCGCGTCGACCGGCCGCGCAGCTCGGCCCCCGAGCCACAACTGCCCTCGCGGCTTCGCCCCGAGCCATTCGACGTCGCCGCGCCCCCGGCGCGGGTGCGTCAGCTCCTACTGTTCGAGGGAACCGACGAATACGGGCGGCTGCGTCCCCAGTTGGGCACGGTCGACAAGGGCGCGCTGCTGTGGTCCGAAGAGACCACCGAGAATCCGGTCTGCGACACCACCGAGGTGTGGGAGGTCTTTAACACCACGCCCGACACCCACCCCATCCACCTCCACCTGGTGCAGTTCCAGGTGCTGGGGCGAGCTCCGTTCACCGCCACCCAGAACCCGCAGACCGGTGCGTTGTCCGACATCCAAGTCGGTGCGCTCCAGCCCCCGGACCCCACCGAAGACGGGCCCAAGGACACGGTGCGGATGCGGCCCGGAGAGGTGACACGCATCAAGGCGTGCTTCGACAAGAAGGGCGTCTACGTCTGGCACTGCCACATCCTTGAGCATGAGGACCACGAGATGATGCGCAACTTCGAGGTCAAGACGTGAGGACATCCACCGGCCAGAGCTGAGGCTGCGCACGCCGAAACAGGAGAACAGCTCGTAGCGAGGGCCTGGCCGATGCGTCAGGCAACGCTATCGGCCAGGCCGGCGCCGCCGCTCCATCGCCGTGGGGCATGTGGACGCCCCGGTTGGCGCGTCGCGTCACTACGGTTACCAGCGGTTCAGTCGAGTTCGGCGATCGCCTGGCGGGCCGCCTGGATCTGGGCCTCTTTGGCTTCGGCGAAGGCCGCGAAGCGCGCGGGGTGCTCCTCGATGGCCTCCTCCTGAAGTCTGCTTTCGACCTTGGACCACACCTGAACCAGGTCGGTCCTGTCTTTGCAGGCGACATCGGCTGTGGCGGCGGCCACCTCCCGTTGCGAAGCCTGATCGGCCCGCGTCCACACGCTGTCGCCGACGGCGCTCAACGGGTCGGCGTAGTCGAACCCCTCCTCACGCATGCACGCGCTCCACTCGTCGAAGACCGCCGTGACCTCGCCTGTCTGCGTAGCGGCTTCGAACGCCTCGCTCTCGAACTCGTACAGGCTCGGTTCACCGGGATCGACCACGTCTGCGTGTAGTTGCTCGCGGGCCTGGTCCCAGCATCCCTCTTGGTCGTCGGTGCCGTAGACGGCCTGCTCTTGGTTCTTCGGCAGTTCCTCGCGCTGTTGCCACACCCGATCCCGAGCGGCCATCTCCTCACTCGGCGGCGGCAGATGGTAGCCGTAATGCCGGGCCATCTCGGGATCGAGTACTCCGTAGCGCCGGCGACTCAGAGGGGCGGGGTCATGACTCATCGGTGTCAGTACCTGCCAATCCAGGCCGACTTCGCGCATACACGCGCGGGTGAGCAAATCCTCAGCGTAGGCGATCGTTTGGATGTCGAGTCCGGAGAGTTTGTATTCGTCGAAGGGCACACTCGGGACGTGACTCCCCGGCTGCGGTCCTGGAGACGGTGCCGTGCACCCGGTCAGGACTACCAGTAGGGCGGCGGCGAGAAGGCGTCGAAACGGCAATGTCATCATTCTTTCAGTGCCCCTGGTGGGGCGCCGCCGTCGACGCTCCACCAGGGTGATAATCAGAGGAATCGAATGGAGCTGGCCACGTTGTCGAAATCGTTGTTGGTCAGGTCGTCGTCCTCGGACCTAGGCCGGGCGTAGTAGCTGAAGCCGCTGTAATTGGCGTGCTCGTACATGTAAATGCCTCGGTAGGTGGTGTTGTTCATCGAACTGATGTTGTCGTTGATTCCGCCGCCGCTGCCGTCTCGGGTGTGCTTGGGGGGCAATGACCCCATGAGCGAGGCAATCGCGGCCCACGGGCACGTGGCGGTCAACCGCCGTTACTGGGATGAGGAGGCCGCCACCTATTTCGGGCCACTGGCCCGCGACCACTGGGCGGCGCCCCATCCGCGCTGGGGCCAGTGGTCGATCCCGGAAGCACAGGCCGCGATGTTTCCCGACGACATCACCGGCCGCGCCGCAATCGAATTGGGGTGCGGCACCGGCTACGTCTCGGCGTGGCTGGCACGCGCCGGCGCCCGCCCGGTCGGCGTCGACGTCTCGCGTAGCCAGCTCGCCACCGCCCGCGCCATGCAGCGCGAGTTCGGCCCGGACTTCCCGCTGCTGCTGGGTGACGCCGAACAGGTGCCCTGCGGCGACGCCAGTTTCGACCTGGTGATCAGCGAGTACGGCGCTTCGTTGTGGTGCGACCCCAACCGGTGGATTCCCGCGGCCGCCCGCCTGCTGCGTCCCGGCGGTCGGCTGGTGTTCCTGCGCCCCTCACCGCTGCTGGCGCTGTGCGAGCCGGGCGAAGGCCAGGCGGGTACGACCCTGCGGCGCGCCCAATTCGGGCTCAAGGCGTTGGATTGGCGGGAAGTCGGTGGGGCGGTGGAGTTCACCCTGGCCCACGGCGACATGTTGCGCCTGCTGCGGGACCAGGGGTTCGTGGTCGAAGACCTCATCGAGCTCCAGGCCCCCGACAACGCCGGCCCCGGATTTTCCACCTCCAGCTCCGCCCAATGGGCGCACAACCGGCCCAGCGAGGAAATCTGGAAAGCTCGGCTCGTCGCCGGGGCGTGACCTTCTTGCTACGGCCCCACCGGAGCCCCGGTCTTAGGGGAGTTCGAGGCGATGGCCGAGGTGGAAAAGACTGGCCGTGGCCCGATGGTTGGGACTCCGTCACGGCTAGCTGGGGGCGACGCATTGGGTGCGGGCGGGCAGCCGGTGGGCCAGCCCCCCTGCTCGATGCGCTTCCAGATCGAGTGCGCCGCGCACGAGGGTGGGGCTGGGTGATCCAGTCGTGCGGGAGGGGCATCGCGGCGTCCTGCTTGGTCCAGATACTCGGGTGTGCTGCTGTGCCGGTGCGGAGCGCGGGGCCGGAGGGGACGCGCGCAGCACGTAGGCCAGTTGCGCGGTAAAGCGTCGAGGGCGTCCATGGTGCGTGACCAGGTTTCCTGGGTATCGGGGCGCTGACGACGAGGCTGCCCTAGGACCCCTAGCCGGTCCGCGGGGCGACAGCGTTTCGATGGGCACTGCCCCTCCCTTTGAGGAGCCGCCGGGAGAAGGCGTAGCTCCTCCTGGCGGCTGGTTTCCCCACGCCCAGATGGAGGGCCGCTGGCTGTCGGCGGCCCCGCTCAGCCGGACTCTTCCTCGACGTGGGTGAAGCGGCGGCCGTCATAGTGCTGGGTGCGCAGGTGCAGCCGGCGGGTGATACGTGTGGTTTCCAGCAGGTCGCGGTTGTGGGTGACCAGGATCAACGTGCCGGCGAAGTTGTCGATGGCGCTGTGCAGTTGGTCGATGGCGGCCAAGTCGAGGTGGTTGGTGGGCTCGTCGAGTACCAGCGTGTTGACGCCGCCGGCCATGAGTAGTGCGAGCCCCGCGCGGGTGTGCTCGCCCGGCGAAAGACTGTCGGCGGGGCGGGCGATGTCTTGGGGCGTGAGATCGAATTTGGCCAGCAGCGCCCGCGCCTGCTGCGAGGGAAGCTTAGTGGCGCGTTCCACCTGCTCCAGCAGCGGTCGGGAGGAACGGAACACGGTGCGGGCCTGGTCCAGGCTGCCGATCACGGTTCCCGCGCCCAGTTCGACCGTTCCCGCCTGGGGCTGGTCCAGCCCCAGCAGCAGCGACACCAGTGTGGTTTTGCCGCTGCCGTTGGCTCCCAGCATCGCGATGCGGTCTCCCCACGTGATATCGAGGTCGACCGGCCCCACCCGCAGGTCACCGCGCTGGGCCCGCAAGCCGCGCAGCCGCGCTGCGATATCGCCACTGCGCGGGGCCTCAGCGATGGCGTAGCGCAACCGCCACCCTTCGGCGGGCTGTTCCACCCGTTCCAACCGCTCCAGACGTTTACTCAACGCCTTGGCCCCCTGGGCCAACCCCTCCGCTTGCTCCCGGTTGCCGTTGCGGATGAACTTGTCGTTGTCGCTGGCCCGGCTCTTGGCGCGCGCCGCGCCTTCGCGAGACCACTGCTGTTTGCGCCGCATCATCTTGGTGATGCGGTCGCGTTCGGCGATGTAGCGCTCGTGGCGCTCGTACTGGTCCTCGCGGCGCCGATGCTGGTTGTCCACGTAGGCGTCCCAGTCGCCGGGATAGTGACTGGCCCGGTGACTGATGTGGTCCAGTTCGACCACGTCGGTGACGGTGCGCCGCAGGAACGAGCGATCGTGGGAGACCATGACGATCCCGGCCGGGCTCGTAGCCGTGAGCGCGTCGAGCTGGTCCTGGGCGGCGAAATCCAAATCGTTGGTGGGCTCGTCGAGTAGCAGGAAGTCGTGCCTGGACAGCAGCAGCGCCGCCAACCGGCACCGAGCCAGCTCACCGCCGCTCATCGTGGCCATAGGCGCCGCCAGCGCCGCCGTTGTCAACCCCACTGACGTGACCACGCTGGCACAGCGCACCTCGAAGTCGCCCGCGCCTAAGGCGGTGAGCCGGTCGAGGGCGCGCTGGTAGGACTCGGCCGCCGCCGCGTCGTCGCTGAGAGCCGCGGCGGTGCGGGCCACCTCCTGTTCGGCGGCGGCGATGCCGCTGCGCCGCGACAGGTAGTCGGCCAGGGTCTCGTCAGGGTGGCCGTCGGACTCTTGGGGGAGGTATCCCACCGTCACATCGCCGGGAACGCGGCGCACCTCGCCGCTGTCGGGGGACTCCCAACCGGCGATGATGCGCAGCAGGGTGGTCTTACCGGCACCGTTACGGCCGACCACCCCCACGCGCTGGCCGGGCGTCACCGTAAAGGACACCTGGTCGAGGGCGAGCAGCGCCCCATAGGACTTGCTGACATGGTCGATCACGACAGCAGGGTGAGGTGAAGCAGGAGAAGCCATCGAAAACTGAGAACCTCGGACATGTCGACTGGGCGCCGGAGCCACGCTCGACGGCACCACACAGGCACGGACCGGTCTCAGTTACGCACGGCACGGAATCTAACAGCCGCCCGTGGCCGGGTTCAACGGATTTTCCGACCGTCGCGGTGGACCCGCTGAGGGCAAGGCGCCGAGGCCACCGGTGGCCACGTGGCGACTGAGACCTGCTCTTAACCGCGTTTGACTGCCTGAGCGGAAAAGGAGCTACGTGGTTTTCTTCCCCGCGCTCAGCGCCGCGCCGGTAGTACGCCTCGTGGGGCGGGTCGCGATCCGCGCTCCGCTTGGCCTGACAGCCAAGACCCGGCGTCTTCGCGTGTGTGCTCGGCAGCGCCCGCTCCTCAGTCCAGGCCGAAGATGTCGGCCAGGGTGTCGACCTCGACCTCGAACAGTGCCCGCGGGTTGTGGCCCATCTGCTCGAACTGGCCGCTGACCTCCAGACTGACCGCACCGTGGCCGCGGGTCCACGCCAGCACCGCTCCGGCCATCGCCTGCCCCGCCGCCTCGGGGGTCTGGGCCGTAGGGGCGTGGCCGCGCACCCACGTGGCCAGGTCGGGATCGTCGCGCACCCACGCCGTCATCGACGCCACGAGTGCCGCCACGGCGGGCTGCGGGTCGGCATGCTCGAAGACCGCGACGAAGGGGCCCAGCGCGGCGCGGGCGCGCGCCAATGTGTCCGGTGGGGCGCTGTAGCCGGGCAGCGGAGAGCCGGCGATCAGCAGGTAGCGGTGGGGGTGGTCGAGGACCCACGCGCGGTAGCACCTGGCCAGCGTGTACAGCAGGTTACGCGGCGAGGGGTGGGGCTCGGCGGGCACGGCGGCGTTGAGCGCGGCGGCCATGTCGTCGTAGGCGTCCCGGATCAGAGCGCTGACCAGGTCGTCACGGTTGGCGAAGTAGCGGTACAGCGCCGGACCGGACAGCCCCAGTTCTTTGGCGATGCGGGTCAGCGCGATGGAGGGCAGGCCGCCTTCGGCCAGTTGCCGCAGTGCGACCTGCTTGATCTCGGTGCGGGTCTGTTCCCGATAGCGGGCGCGGGGGCCGGCGCTGGTGGCCACAGTGACCTTCCTTTCGGTGACCGCCGAGGGCTCGACGGAGACCAACGATTGCAATCAACCATAGCAACAGTTATGGTGAATAACAGTTGCAATGACCCATAACCACATGGGTGTGCCTCACCCGTGCCCCATCGCCAAGGAGTGCCCCTATGTCTGCCGCCCCCGCCCCCCACGTCGTCCTGGGCGCCGGAGCCGCCGGAACCGCGCTGGCCGCCGAACTCATCCGCCGTGGACACCATGTCCACCTGGTCAACCGCTCAGGCACCGGACCCGCTATCGAGGGCGTTCACCGTTACGCCGCCGACGTCAACGATGTCGAGCAGGTCCGCTCCCTCGTCGCCGGCGCCGAGGTCGTCTACCACTGCGTCAACGTGGCCTACCACGAGCACGTCAAGCTGCTGCCCGGCATCCAGGAGTCGATCCTGGCCGCGGCCGAGGCCGAAGCTACGCGCCTGGTCGTGCTCGACAACCTCTACCCCTATGGCGAGACCGGCGAGGCGATCATCACCGAAGACACCCCGTGGCGAGCCACCACCGACAAGGGCAGCATGCGCGCCCGGCTCGACGAGAACTACCTGAGCGCCCATCGGGAAGGCCGCGCCCGGGTGGTCATCGGGCGCGCGGCCGACTTCATCGGCCCCGGTGTCGTCGGTTCCTCCCTCGGCGGGGCGGTGTTCCCGGCCGCGCTCACCGGCGGGCAGGTCGTGGCGCTGGGTAACATCGACCTCCCCCACAGCTACAGTTTCATCGGCGACGTCGCCGCCGGCCTGGCCACCTTGGGCGAGCACCCCGAGGCCGACGGCGAAGTCTGGCATCTGCCCACCGCCGCGGCCCCCACCACGCGCCACGTCCACACCATGATCGAGCGCCGGCTGGGCCAGCCGCTCGACGTCGTCGCCTTGTCAGCGGCCCAGTCGTTCGGCTCCTTCGACGCAACCGTGGCAGAGGCCTATGCCGAGATGTTCTACCAGCACACCCAGCCCCAGATCATGGACTCCACCGCCTTCGAGACCACCTTCGGCCTCCAGCCCACGCCCACGGGCGCGGCCGTGGCCGAAACCCTCGACTGGTACCGCGCCTGGCTGGGCATGAGCTGAGCCGGCCCCGCGCCCGAGCGGGACGTGGCCGCCCAGGGGAAAGTCACCCCCTCTCCCCTGGTGGGCCACAGGCGTGAAGCTCGGGTGGGAGCCACGCCGTTTCCGGCGTGGCTCCCACCCGAGCGCCGCCAGCGCCGCGTCATCGGCGAAGGCGCAGTCCTCGGCGGGCGGCCACCACGGGGGCGAGGAGGCGATGGTCGTCGCGCTCACCGGTTCTAGCCGCCGTGGATCAGGGGCGGGGCCGGTGGCGTTCAACGGCCCGGGCGTGGGCCGTACGCAACAGCGAGCGAGCCTGTTCAGCGGTCGCCGTGGCGGGGTTGAGGATGCCCACCCAGCCGTAGGTGGCATAGGCCGGGTTGGGAAGAACCTGGTCAAGAGCGGTGTAGTCGAAGCGCGTGGCGTGCTCGGGGTGTTCGGCGGGCGGCTAGCCGAGAAGTTCGTGGAAGACGGTGCGGCCCACGCCGATGTTGAGCCGGAACACGCCGGCACGGTCGAGATTCGAGGCGGTGTCGAATCCCTCGTAGTCGCTGACGACGAGCGTGGCGAACGGCATCTGGCGCCGGGAAGGCGTGCCGTCAGGGGCATAGTAGAAGAACGAGTCGCCCCAAGCCATTTCTGGTGCCCCATCGTCGGCGCTGGCGGTGATCTTTACGACCCCGGCCATAGCTGTCGCGAAGGAGATGATGTCGTCCTCGGTCAACGGTGAGCCTTCCCCTTTGGCTGTGGAAGCGGTCTGTGCCGGGAATTCCCACCGTCAAGTTTCTCATTGAGGTGCTTAGTGGGACTTTTTCGCGCCAACGGTGGCAGCTTCCCAGGTGCGTCGCGGACACCCCTCACCCCCGGCTTTCAACGATGCGGGGCGTGGCTCTGTCCATGGGGGGCAGCGCTGACTGCTGGGCGGGCAGCGGCCCGCTCACTCGGCGGCACGGGGACTATCGCAGGCAGGGCCGAGACAGCGTGGAAAAGGAGTGGGCCTGGCGCGTTCCTCGTGCACGGCAGGCGAGGTTGGATCGGTGCTCGTGGTCACCGGCGACGGGCGGTGCCCTCCGGTGCCGTGGTCTCGGTGGCTGCGGCTGAGATGCCGTTGCGGATGTCGCTGCGGTAGCGGCGCGCGGTGCGGGGGGCGACCCCGATCTCGGCGGCGATCTCCTCGTCGGTGATGTCGGGGACCCCCACGAGCAGTTGCCGCACGCGCTGGCGCTTCTCTTCTGGGCTCATCTGGCGGCTGCGGCCGGTGGAACGCCGCTGGGGCGGCTCGGCCGGGGAAGGGTCGGGCTCGGCCGGCGCGCTTGGCTCTTCGGCGGGAGAGGACGGGGTGAGGGGCTGGTGCGGCTCGGCAGCAGACGTGACAGTGTCGTCGGCTGCGGGGGCCTCGCTGGCGGGGGGCAGCGTCACCGGTTCGGCGTGCCCGTTGGCGGTGGCGCGCCGGTGGAGCGGTTCAGCGTGGTCACGGGGAGCGGCCTCGGGTTGTGGCGCCGAGGGAACCGGTTCGGTCGGTGCCGGCGCGACGGCGGCAGCGGCCGAGTCCGCCGTGTCGGACAGCGCCGCGGAGCTTTGGCCAGTGGAGGTGCCGGCCTCGGCCGCAGTCATCGCCACCCGCTCGGCGGTCATGGCACGGGTTAACGCGAAGGCGGTGTCGAGGTCGTATCCGTTGTCGAGCATCCACTTCAAGTGGCGGGGGGTGGCTCTTCGCCATCTGCTGCCGTACTGTTCGCGCAGCATGGCGTAGGCCAACTGGCGGCGCTGCTCGCGCACCAGCGCCTCCGGGTAGGAGGTGATGCCCCAGCCGAGCATGAGTCGGGCCACCTTCAAGGTGGAGAAGGGGTGGGCGATCCAGCGGCCGGCCGGGATGCGGTCGGGGCTGTAGCCGTGCGCCAGCCCCGCCAAGTGGCGCACCCAGGCTGCCACCCCTTCGGCGATGAGGATGATGACCACCGGCGGTCCGGCATGGCCAAGGTAGGAGGCGGTGGTCTCCTCACCCTGGGAGACGTTGAGGATGATGGTGATCGCGCTCAGCCCGTAGGCCGCCCACCGGTTGAGGGGGTGGCGCCGGCCCTGCCACTCCATGAGCAAATCCATGGCCAGGAAGTAAACGATGACCGCGTCGATGCCCACGGGGAAAAGGAACCGCAGGTCGCCGCCGTTGATCACGGTCAGTTCGGTGTCGGCCAGCCAGGTCGCCGAGGCATACAGCGCCGCGTAGCTCATGGTGAAGGCCACCGTGATCAGCGCCAGCGCCGCCAGGGCGATCACGATGGTGGCGATCCCGTAACCGGCGTGCAGTTTGCGTTGGAGAGGGCCGCGCCGCACCGACGTGCGTAAGCCCCAGATCGCCAGAGCCACCACGACCAGGGCCGCTGCCGCGATACCCCACCACGGCACTGTCATCATTTCACCCACCATGCCCGTATCTCCCGATCTGTGCGATTCGCCCGACACGCCCGATTGAGTGTGCCAGACCCAACGCCATCTCCGGGGGCCTCACCCGCACCGCCAGAGACACGGCGGGCGATGGTGGAAGGGAGCGCTAGCCAGTCGTGGCGTGAACACTCACTTCGCCGCCGCTGCTGACCAGGCCGACGTAGGCATTGACACGGAAAGGCGCCACCCCGGGCGCGTCTTCGACGGTCGCGCCGGTGCGGGCGTCGAGCACCACCGGCCCGTTGTCGGCCTCGGCGTAGATCAAACCGTCGGCCACCGCCGTGACCCGCCCACCCCAGGCTTGCGGCATGTGGGCGGCGATCGGTTCTCCCGTACCTTCGGGGATACGCCACCGCGTCTGGCCGGTGACGCTGTCCAACGCCAGCACGCTTCCCTTATCGCTACAGACGATGACGGTGGCGCCGTCGTAGCGGCAGCGCATCCAGTCGGCGATGCCGGTGTCGTAGGTGTGGGTGGTGCTGCCTGTGGCGATGTCGACCAGTCGGGCCGCGGTTGAGCCGGAGCCGGCCTCGTGAGAGACCCGCAGCCAGGGGCCGGCGGATTCGGCGGTGAGCCACGTGTGGCTGCGAGGGGCGCTCCAGCGCTGTTCGCCCTCGCCCACGGTCAGCCCCACCAGGCTGCGCTGGTCGTCCTCAGGGGCGATCGCGGTGGCGGCGACGGTGTCGCCGAACACACCCATCGTCCAGGTGTCCTCCCGGCTCCAGGCGAGGGCGGGTTCGGTGAGGTCAACGGCGTGGGTGGTGGCCACGGCCTCGGGGTGGCCCACATTGACCATGGCGGTGTCGCCGGTGGCGCCGGCGATATCCAGGTAGGCGCCGCCGGCGGCGTCAGGCAGGTCGATGCGCAGGCGCCACATGACCTCGCCGGTGTCGGCCTGGGCAGCGATCAGCTCGACTTCGCGGTCGGCGTCCTCGGCGACGGGAAAAGCCGTTAAGACGGCCGGTTGGCCGTCGATGTGGGTCAGCAGGGGCGAATCCACCGCCTCGGCCATGTCCTCCAGCGAGGTCGTGCTGGTGTCGGGGGACACCGGCGGCAGCGTCGCCGTGGGTGAGACGTCGAAGTCCCCCCAGGTGGCCGCGGACTCGGGCTCGATGTGCCCGCTCACCTCCCCGGTGCTCATGTCGATGATCTTCACTTCGGTGGTTGTGGCGACGTAGGCACGCTGCTCGAACAGGGCAACCGGAGGGGTGGGCGCTGCCGTGGGGACGGGCAACGTGAACCGGGCCGGGGAGGTGAAGGTTTGGGGTTGGGGGTGGCTTTCCAACGCCACGCTCCTCGGGTCGGCGAGCTCGGCAGGGGTGGCCTCGGTTGACGACGCCGTATCGGTGCTGCCGGAGGTGCCCACGCTGTTGCTACAGCCGGTCGCGGCCGGCACCGCTACACCAACGGCAACCACGAGGCCCCAGAACCGCATCAAAGAACGCATGCTGCCCACCACCTGCCGATGAAACCCCAATGAAATATCCGGAGATTGTTCCTTGGAGCAGCAAGGAATAGCAAGAAAATCTTCTTATCGAATCAGCATCCATACTTAGAGAAAAAGGTTTTTGTCGGAATCGCGGGAAAACACCTGCGGGGAACCACCAGGGCCCCGACCTCGCCTCACAACCCCGCGCGGTAAACCTTCAGCAGCCTCGCCGCAACGAAACGTGCACGGAAGTAAGGTCGTGGCTGCACCGCTGCGACCGACACGACGACCTTTTAGAGTCGAGACCACAAGCTGCCAGGAGCGCGCCAACAATGCGGGAGCAAGAACGGATGAGACCACTCGCGGGATCACTCACGGTGCTGACCATGCTGGCCGTCACGGCCTGCGGGGCCTTGGGCACCGCCGAGACCGGTGAGGTGATCGACGCCGCAGGGCAGCGCCAATGGGTGAGCTGCACCGGAGAGGAAACACCCGCCGTGGTGCTGGTCCACGGCATCGGCGACCGCGCCAATTCCAGCTACTGGCGCGCCACCCAGCAGGAACTGGCCGGAAAACACCGCACCTGCCGCTACGATCGCCCCGGCACGGGCAACAGCCCCGCACCCAGCCGGTCGGGCCGCGACGGCCAAGACCTGGCGGCCGAACTGGACACGGTCGTCAACCGCGCCGACGCCGACGATCCCGTCATCGTGGTGGCCCACTCCTTTGGCGGCTACCCCGCGCTGGTGTATGCCCAGCACCACCGCGACCGGGTCGCGGGCCTGGTGCTGGTGGAGGCGGTCGAGCCCGACTACGGCCTCAGAGCCGGCGTCGGAGTCGACCACTGGGACGAGGTCGGCCAAGCAGACGAAGACCTCGACCTGGCCGCCGTGCAGCGCCAAGCCCGCCAGGTCGACTCTTTGGAGGACCTGCCTTTGACGGTGCTTCGCCGAGGCCAGGGCGCCTCCCCCCAGTGGAAGCAGGCCCAGGAGTCGCTGACGCACCTGTCCTCGGCTAGTGTGCTGCGCGTGGCACAACAGGCCGGCCACGAGGTGCCGGCCGAGGAGCCTGAAGCTGTCAGCGCGGCCATCGCCGCTCTGCCCAGCCCCTAAACCACCGTGCGCCACCCCGCCGGCCCGCACGCAAGACAGCCGCTCACCCCCAGGTGAGAGCATTGAACATACATCTGATCTTCTCACCGATGGCCCGTCTCAACAGTGATCGGTTGACTGGGGGACATGACACAGACTGACAGCCATGACCAGGAAATCACGCTGGTGCTGGGCGGCACCGGCAAGACTGGCCGCCGGGTGGCCGAGCGGCTGCGCGCCCAGGGCCGGCAGGTGCGTATCGGCTCGCGTTCGGCCGAGCCGCCGTTTGAGTGGCAGGACCGCTCCACCTGGGGCCCGGTCCTCGACGGAGTCACCTCCGCCTACGTGGCCTACTCCCCCGACGCCGGTTTCCCCGGCGCCGCGGAGACGATCCAGGCCTTCGCCGAGCAGGCCGCCCAAGCTGGCGTGCGCCATCTGGTGATGCTGACCGGCCGCGGCGAGAAAGAGGCCCAGCGCAGCGAGGAGATGCTGCGCCAGGCCGGCACCGAGTGGACCATCGTGCGGGCCAGCTTCTTCGCGCAGAACTTCAGCGAAGACTTCCTCAACGACCTAGTGCGCGGCGGCGTGGTCGCCTTCCCCGCCGGTGACGTGGCCGAGCCCTTCATCGACGCCGAAGACATCGCCGACGTCGCGGTGGCAGCCCTCACCGAAGAGGGCCACACCGGCCAGACCTACGAGATCACCGGCCCGCGGTCGCTGACCTTCGCCGAAGCGGTGGCCCAGGTCGCCGAAGCCTCGGGGCGCCAGGTGCACTACCAGCCGATCTCCATCGACGAGTTCGCCGCAGCCATGACCGAGCACGGCGCGCCGCCGGAGTTCGTCAACCCGCTGTGCGAGCTGTTCACCGAGATCCTCGACGGCCGCAACGCCACCCCCACCGACGGGGTGCAGCGCGCGCTGGGCCGCGCCCCGCGCGACTTCGCCGACTACGCCCGCGCCGCCGCCGCCAGCGGCGCCTGGGACGACTAAGACGCACGAAGGGACATATCCCGTGCAGATGCTGCGCGGTGGCGTCCTCGTGATCGCCACGCTGGCCACGGCCCTCATCGCGGGACTGTTCTATGCGTTCTCGGTGTGCGTCATGCCGGGACTGGCCGCCGTCGATGACCGGGCCTTCATCGACGCCATGCAACAGATCAACATCGCGGTGCTCAACCCGTGGTTCCTGCTGCCCTTCTGTGGAGCGCCACTGGCGATCCTCGCCGCCGGTGCGCTCCACCTCGGCCCCGGCCGGCGCCGCGCACTGGTGTGGATCGCCGCCGCGTTCGTGTGCTACGTCGTGGCGTTCATGGTCACCGGCACCACCAACGTTCCACTCAACGACGCCCTGGCCGCGGCCGGAGCGCCGGCCGAGCTCGCCGACCCGGCGGCAGTGCGCCAGCGCTTCGAAGCCGACTGGACGATGTGGAACACGGTACGCGCGGTCGCGGCCACAGCAGCGCTGGGGTGTTTGTCCTGGGCACTGGTGCTCTCGGGACGCTACGCCGCCTCTCAGTGAGCCACGGCCCACCCACCCCGACACCGCAGCGGTCGGCGCAGGGGGACGCGCCGACCGCTGCGGTGCTCGCGCTGGAGCGCGGTCCCGGTCACCGCCGCGGAGAGGGCTCAGGGTGGGCTACGACGGGCACGTCGCGGGCCGGCGCCAAGGTGACGTGGCGCAGGCTGGGTTTTTCCGGTGCGGCATCGCCGGCCGGACGCAGCCGCACCCGCGTCAAGACTTCGGGGAGGACGGCGCTCATCTCCAACAGGGCGAACTGTGCGCCCAAGCATTGGCGCCGCCCACCCCCAAAGGGCATCCAGGCGTTCGGCTCGACCTCGTCGGTGAGGAAACGCTCGGGGCGAAACTCCTCAGGCTGGGGGAACAGCGCTGCGGAAGCGTGGGTGAGCAGCGGCGCCGGCGATACCCACCACCCCCGCGGGACACGGTAGCCGCCCAGGGAGAGGGGCTCGCTGAGCACACGCGGCATGTCGCCCACGATCGGGCGCGTGCGCAGCGTCTCCTTGGCCAGCGCCGTCAGGTAGGCCGCGTCGCCGGCGACAGCGGCCTGGCGGGCGCGCTCCTCGACCTCGGGATTGTGCATGAGTCGTTCGAAGCACCAGGCCAGCGCGGTGGCGGTGGTCTCGTGACCGGCCAACAGCAAGGTGATGAGCGCGTCGCGCAGCTCCTCGTCGTTCAGGGCCGTTCCGTCGCCATCGCGGGCGCTGAGCAGGGTGGAGAGGATGTCGGTGCGCTCGGTGGCGGCGCTGTCACGGCGCTGGGCGATCTCGTCGTAGATGATGGCGTCGGTGGCCCGGCGCAGCGTCGCGAATCGGGCATTGGGGGTGGCGGGGGTGCGGGTGAGCAGCGGATCGAGCCGACGCCACAGCCATGGTGGCGTCAGGAACATCAGGGTGTCGAGGGACTCGGTGGCCGCCAGCAGGCGGGGCAGCAGATGGGTCAGGCGTCGCAGTCGCTCGCTGTCGGTGACGCCGAAGACCACGCGCAGGATCACCTCCAAGGTGATGGCCTGGAAGCGGGGGCGCAGCGTGACGGGGCGGCCAGTGGGCCAGCGCTCGACCTGCTGAGCGGCGATCGTCGCGATCGGCGCGCGGTAGCCCTGGACGTGTTTGCCGTGGAAGGCCGAGCCCAGCATCTTACGCTGGCGCATCCAGTCCTGACCGTCGAGTGTGAGCAGCGAGTGCGCCCCCACGAGGGGTTCAAGGAAGTCGGCGCGGGCCTGACCGGCGTGGCCAATGTCGCGGTCAGTGGAAAAGACCCGATGGGCCAGCTCGGGGTCGGCGACCATCACCATGCCCGGGCTGCCCAGCATCTTGATGGTGAAGATCGGACCGTAGCGGCGCTGGCAGTCGTGCAGGAAGCCGATCGGGTCGCGCATGAACATCAGGGCTTGTACCGGTTGGGGAGCGCGCGGCCCCGGAGGTGCCGTGGCGGGGGCCTCGGGTGGCTGTGTAGGGGGGCCAGCCTCGCTGTAGGTGGACATATCCGCCTTCCCACATTCTCTAACAATTGTTAGTAACAAATGTTAGTGGCAGTTTAGACTTGCGTCCATGGACCAACGGGAACGGCTCATCGACGCGGCGATCCAGTGCCTACAGCAACGCGGCTACGCGCGTACCACCACACGCGACATCGTGGCGGCGGCGGGCGTGCATCTGCCGGCCGTCAACTACTACTTCGGCTCCAAGGAAGAGCTACTCAAAGCCGCGATCACCAAGGCGCTGCGCAGTTGGACCGAGTCGGTCATCTCCGCCACTCACGGCACGACCGCCCTAGGCGCGCGTGAGGCGCTACGCGAGACGATGACCACCTTCCTGAACTCGCTGGAAGACAACCGCGACTTCGTCATCGCCGGCGTGGAAGCTTTCGCCCAAGCCCCCCGCGGCGAGGACCTGGGCGCGCACCTAGCCGCGGAATACCGCAAGGCCCGCGAGGCCACCGCCGCCCGCATCACCGCGACCGCCGAGACCACCCCCGGCCTCGTCCTGGAGGCCGACGACGTGCACGGTCTCGCCTCGGTGCTCCTGGCACTGTTCGACGGGCTGGCCCTGCAATGGCTACTGGCACCCGACCAGGTGCCCCACGCCGACCAGGTGGTGCGCGCGCTGGGCCTGCTGGGCACCACCGTGGCCGCCCCCGGGGCAGACGCCCCGGCCGCGGCAGGTACCACCAGGCCAGGACCATATGGATAACGTCGCTTCGGGAGCTTCCTGCTACCCCCGTGGCAAGACGAGGCGACAGGTAGGGGCGCCGCTCCCCTAGCCGGCTCAAGCGGAAGGGTCTGCGGAGCGAGATCGAGGCCCTGCCGCCAGGCCCACCCTCTTTCGCCGGTCCTGACCTCGATGCCCGGTATCGGGGCCAGGACCGGCGCCGGTATCCTCATCGAGGTCGGCGACGGTTCGGCGTTTGCCACCGCCGGCCACCTGGCCTCCTATGCCGGACTGGCCCCACCACCCGCTCCTCGGGAGCCTCGATCAGGGGAGAGGCCCGGCAACAAACAGCTCAAACGCGCGTTCTTCCTGGCGGCGTTCGCTTCGCTGGCCCATCCGCCCTCGCGGTCCTACTACGACCGCAAGATCGCCCAGGGCAAACGCCATGGCCAAGCGCTGCTGTGCCTGGCCAGACGACGCTGCGACGTGCTGTTCGCGATGCTACGCGACGGCACCTTCTACCACCCCCAAACCCCACAAGCGGCGTGACAAACCCATAGAAGCACCCCCCGGGGGGCGTGGGGCTGGGTAGGGCTCTTGCTGGAGGAGAGTGCGCGGGGTTTCCCGTCGCTCGTGCTTCGATCGCTTCGCGATCTCGGCAGCCTGGGGTGGGCTATGGCTGGGGTGGGACGAGCACCGCACGAAGTGGGCTGGGGTCGAGGTGGGGGGCTTGACGCTTTTCGGGACGTCCGCCGCCACCGTTATCGCAACAACCGCTGCCCACCGCCGCGTCCCCCACACCGGCGCCACCGCGCGTTGGGGTGGCGCCGGTGTGTTTCTCGTCGCGGTGTCACCGCACCTCGGAGCAATGCTGCCTCACCCCAGCCGGGGGCCGTCCCCGTCGCCTGCCACCCGCCCGCAGCCACAGCGCCCCCTTAAGGCTGCTGAGATCGCGAAGCGATCGAGGCACGAGCCAACGGCAAGCCCTCCCACCCCAGGCAAGCGACAGACCCCCACTTACGACCCTCGGCTTGACAAACCCATAGAAACACCCCCCATGCTGTGGCTGATCTCGCTTTGGTGGGATGCAGAGGGCCGGGTTTTTGGTCATTCTCCACAACTGGAGCCGCCCTGTGTTCACTGTCTCCGACATGGCGCCGCTCGCCGGGAGATGGAAAGGTGAACACAGCCGAGACCACCGTGTCGCGGCACGCACATCGTTGGTCTATAGAAGGGGCTCCGTCGGTTGTTCAGTCGTATCGCCATCGTCAACCGTGGAGAAGCCGCCATGCGGCTCATCCACGCAGTACGGGATGTCGCCGCGGAGACCGGGACCCGGATCGAAACCGTCGCCCTCCACACCGACGTCGACCGCATGGCCGCCTTCGTCCGTGAAGCGGACCTGGCCTACGACCTCGGTCCCGCCTCCGCGCGCCCCTACCTCGACCTGAAAGCGCTGGAGCGCGCCCTGGTGGAGACCGAGGCCGACGCCGCGTGGGTCGGCTGGGGCTTCGTCGCAGAAGACCCGGCGTTTGCCGAGCTGTGCGAAAAGCTCGGAGTCACCTTCATCGGCCCCAGCGCTGAAGCCATGCGCAGGCTCGGCGACAAAATCGGAGCAAAACTGCTCGCCGAAGAAGTCGGCGTCCCGGTCGCACCGTGGAGCCGCGGCGCCGTCGAAACCCTCGACGAGACCCTGGCCACGGCAACCCGAATCGGCTATCCGCTGATGCTCAAAGCAACCGCGGGCGGTGGGGGACGCGGCATCCGCGTGATCACCAACGAGACCGAACTAGCCGAGGCCTACGAACGCACCAGCCAAGAAGCCGCACGAGCCTTCGGCAGCGGCGTGGTGTTCCTCGAACGTCTGGTCACCGGCGCCCGCCACGTCGAAGTCCAAGTGATCGCCGACGGCCAAGGCACCGCCTGGGCGCTGGGCGTGCGTGACTGCTCGGTACAGCGACGCAACCAAAAGATCATCGAAGAATCCGCCTCGCCCCTGCTCAGCCCCACCCAGACAGCCGAACTCAAAGCCTCAGCCGAACGGCTCGCCATCGCGGTCGGTTACCGCGGAGCGGCCACCGTCGAATTCCTCTACCACCCCGACGACAAACTGTTCGCGTTCCTAGAGGTCAACACCCGCCTACAGGTCGAACACCCGATCACCGAAGCCACCACCGGCTTCGACCTGGTCAAAGCGCAACTGCACGTGGCCTCCGGCGGCAGGCTCGACGGCGAACCGCCCGCCGAACGCGGACACGCCATCGAGGCCCGCCTCAACGCCGAAGACCCCGACCGCGACTTCGCCCCTTCCCCGGGCCGCATCGCGCGGCTGAACCTGCCCGCCGGCCCCGGCGTACGCGTCGACACCGGCGTCAGCGAAGGCGACACCATCCCCACCGACTTCGACTCGATGATCGCGAAGGTCATCGCCTACGGCCGCGACCGCGACGAGGCCCTCGGCAGGCTCCGCCGAGCGATGGCACAAACCACCGTCATCATCGAAGGCGGCGCAACCAACAAGAGCTTCATCCTCGACCTCCTCAACCAACCCGAGGTGATCGAGGCCAGCGCCGACACCGGCTGGATCGACCGGGTCCGCGGCCAAGGCCGACTCGTCTCCCACCGCCACTCCGCCATCGCGCTAGCGGCAGCCGCCATCGACGCCTACGAGGAAGAAGAACACGTCGAACGCCAACGGCTGCTATCCACAGCCTTCGGCGGACGCCCCCAGGTGCAACACGAAAGCGGCCGACCCCTCGACCTCAAACTCCGCGGCATCAGCTACCGCGTGCGCGCCGCACGGATCGGTCCCCACCGCTTCCGCGTGGGCATCGAAGCCGGAACCGACATCCGCACCGCCGACGTCGAACTCGACCGCTTCGACGAACACACCGGCCAGATCATCGTCAACGGCACCCGATACCGCCTCCTCACCGACACCCACGGCCCCACCCACCTCGTCGAGGTCGAAGGCGTCACCCACCGGGTCAGCCGCGACGAGGGCGGCGTCTTGCGCTCCCCCGTGCCCGCCCTGGTCGTGGCCACGCCCCTGGAGATCGGCGCCGAAGTGGAAGCGGGCGCGCCGGTCCTGGTGCTGGAGAGCATGAAGATGGAGACGGTGCTGCGGGCACCGTTCAAGGCGCGACTGAAAGAATGCGCCGTGTCCGTGGGCAGCCAGGTGGCCACCGGCGCCCCCCTGCTACGGCTCGAGCCTCTCGCCGAAGCCGAAGACACCTCAGCCACCGAAACCGTCGAACTGGAGCTGCCCACCGCCACCGAGGAGGCTCCGGCCCACGAGCGGCTCACCCGCGGCCAAGAAGACCTCCACAGCCTCCTGTTGGGCTTCGACGTCGACCCCCACGACGAACTGCGCGCACTCGACGACTACATCGCCGCGCGCCACACCGCCACCGACAACGGCCACCGGCCGCTAGCCGAGGAACTCCAACTCGTCGACGTCTTCGCCGACCTCGCCGAACTGAGCCGCAACCGGCCCTCCGGCGACGACAGCGGCAGCGACGACCACGTGCACAGCGCCCGCGAATACTTCCACACCTACCTGCAAAGCCTCGACGTCGACCGGGCCGGGCTGCCCGAAGCGTTCCAAACCAAACTCGCCAAAGCACTCAGCCACTACGGGGTCACCGACCTGGAACGCTCCCCCGAACTCGAATCCGCGGTGTTTCGGATCTTCCTCGCCCAACAACGCGCCGCTGCCGACGCCACCGTCGTCACGACATTGCTGCGCACCTGGCTACGGGAATCCCCGCCCGACGAGACGCTGCGCGAACCCGCCGGCCTCGCCCTAGAGCGCCTAGTAGCCGCCACGCAGGTCCGCTTCCCCGCGATCGCCGACCTCGCACGCGGCGTGGTCTTCGCCTGGTTCGGCCAGCCGCTGCTGCGCCGCAACCGCGCCCGCGTCTACGCCGAAGTCCGCAAGCACCTGCGCTACCTGGATGCCCACCCCGACGCACCCGACCGCGCCGACCGCATCGCCGCGATGGTGCGCAGCACCGAACCGCTAGTGCGACTGCTGGGCCAGCGGCTTACGCGCGCCGACCTCGACAACTCGGTCATGCTGGAAGTACTGACCCGGCGCTACTACGGCAACAAGGAAATCACCGCCGTACGCACCAGCGACGTCGCCGGCTGCACCTTCGTGGTCGCCCAACGCGTCGACTCGTGCGTGGCCTCCGCCGCAGTGAGCTTCGACGACCTGGGCAACGCGCTAGAGGGACTCGCGCGGCTGGCCGGCAACGAAGCCGCCGTCGACGCCGACATCTACCTCGCCTGGGAGAATCAGCCCCAGGACTTCGACGCGATGGCGGCTGCCCTCCATGAGGTCGTCACCGCCCGCCCGCTGCCCAGCCAGGTCCGCAGGCTCACCACCACCGTCGCGGGCTGCGACGGCGCGGTCATGCACCACCACTTCACGTTCTACCCCTCAGCCACCGGTATGGCCGAGCACCGGCTCATCCGCGGCCTGCACCCCTACATCGCGCAGCGGATGCAGTTGGAGCGGCTGAACAAGTTCGACCTCACCCGACTGCCCTCCGCAGATGAGGAGGTCTACCTCTTCCAATGCGTGGCGCGGGACAACCCCTCCGACGAGCGCCTCGCCGCCTTCGCGCAGGTACGCGACCTGACCGAGTTGCGCGAGCACGACGGCAGGCTGGTGGCGCTGCCCACCGCCGAGGACACCGTCGCCGCCTGCCTCGACTCGATCCGCCGCGCACAGGCGCGACGACCGGCGAAGAAACGCTTCAACACCAACCGGATCGTGATCTACGTCTGGCCGCCCAGCAACCTCACACGCGCAGAGCTGGAAATGCTCGCCGAGCGCGTGCTGCCGACAACCGCGGGCGCCGGCCTGGAGGAGATCCTGTTCATCGCGCGCCAGCGCAACCACGAGACCGGTGAACTGACCAAGATCGCCGTACGCATCTCCTTCGACGCCACCGGCGGCACCAAACTCACCGTCGGCGAACCCTCCGACGAGCCGATCGAGCCTCTCGACGACTACCGCCAGAAGGTGCTGCGCGCGAGCAGCCGCAACACGGTCTACCCCTACGAGCTGACCAACCTGCTCGGCGACTTCGTCGAATACGACCTCGACGACCACCACGCCCTCACACCGGTCGACCGGCCTAAAGGCAACAACACCGCGGCGATCGTCGCGGGCGTGATCACCACACCCACGCAGCAACACCCCCACGGCGTCACCCGCGTGGTCCTGCTCGGCGACCCGACGAAGTCGCTGGGCGCACTGTCGGAGCCGGAGTGCCGCCGCGTCATCGCGGCGCTGGACTTGGCCGAGCAGATGCACGTACCCCTGGAGTGGTACGCACTGTCGGCCGGTGCCCGAATCTCCATGGACTCGGGCACCGAGAACATGGACTGGGTGGCCGCTGCACTCAAACGGATCGTCGAGTTCACCCAGGACGGCGGCGAGATCAACATCGTGGTCGCCGGCATCAACGTCGGCGCGCAACCCTACTGGAACGCCGAAGCGACGATGCTCATGCACACCAAGGGCATCCTGGTGATGACACCGGACTCGGCGATGGTGCTCACCGGTAAACAGTCCCTCGACTTCTCCGGTGGCGTCTCGGCCGAGGACAACTTCGGCATCGGCGGCTACGAGCGGGTGATGGGCCCCAACGGGCAGGCCCAGTACTGGGCGCCGAACCTGACCACCGCGCGCGACATCCTCATGGCGCACTACGACCACACCTACATCGCCCCCCAAGAGGAAACACCGCGACGGGCGACGACCACCGACCCCGTCGACCGCGACATCTGCGACTTCCCCCACGACGCGCCGGGCAGCGACTTCACCACCGTCGGCGAAATCTTCTCCGACGCGACCAACCCGGAGCGCAAGAAACCGTTCGACATCCGCACGGTGATGCGGGCGGTCGCCGACCAGGACCACCCGGTACTGGAACGCTGGGCCGGCATGGCTGACGCGGAAACCGCAGCGGTGCAAGACGTACATCTCAACGGTATGCCCGTGTGCCTGCTCGGCATCGAGTCACGACCGGTGTCGCGGCGCGGCTTCCCACCCACGGACGGCCCCGACACCTACACCGCGGGCACGCTGTTCCCGCGCTCGTCGAAGAAGGCCGCACGGGCGATCAACGCGGCCAGCGGCAACCGGCCGCTGGTGGTACTGGCGAACCTGTCGGGCTTCGACGGCTCACCGGAGTCGATGCGCAAGCTGCAACTGGAATACGGTGCCGAAATCGGCCGCGCGATCGTGAACTTTAGCGGGCCCATCGTGTTCTGCGTGATCTCGCGGTACCACGGCGGCGCGTTCGTCGTGTTCTCCAAGGCGCTGAACCCGAACATGACCGTGCTCGCACTGGAAGGCTCGTTCGCCTCGGTGCTCGGCGGCGCTCCGGCCGCCGCGGTGGTGTTCTCCGGCGACGTCAACGCCCGCACCGCAGCCGACCCGCGGGTGCAAGACCTGGAGGCCCGTTGCGCGGCCGCCTCCGGTGCCGACCGTGCCGCGTTGACCGCAGAACTCGACGAGCTGCGACTGTCGGTGCGCGCCGAGAAGCTCAGCGAGGTGGCCACGGAGTTCGACCGCATCCACAACATCGAGCGCGCGGTCGAGGTCGGCTCGGTCGACGCCGTCATCGGCGCCGCGGAACTGCGCCCCCGCATCATCGAAGCCATCGAGTCCCGCATGAGCTGATCGCACCTTGAGCGCTTGCGGGCAGCGAGGCGGCTACGATCAGCCCCTCGCCTCGCATGCGCGGCTCAACGTAGACAACGTCAGCGGCAGCGTGCACCCCAGCCGGGTGTGCACGCTGCCGGTGCTCGTGCCTCCACCCCCGAAAAGACGCCCTGAGCTACGACCGTGCCGATGCCCCGGGCAGCACGTGGGGAATCCGCCACAGTTTGCCTTCATGGTTGCTGACGTAGATCTGGCCGTTGTCGGTGTCCAGCCCGACGCCGCTGGAGTGGCCAAGACCAGTAGCCACAACGCGCTGCATGCCGTCAGCCAGGTTGACCTCGTACAAGCGTCCCCTGACATGGTCGGTGACGTAGGCCATGCCCGTCTCCCACCCAGCGCGCCGGCGGCGGATGAACGGCCGTCAATCCAGGCAGAACTCGTTGCCCTCAGGGTCGGCCATCACGATTGAGCCGGCGCTTAGCGGGGGCGCGGGCTCGTAGCGACGCAGCCGCTTGGCTCCCAGCGCGACGAGCCGGTCGCACTCGACCTCCAGCGCCGCCATCCGTTCCGCGCCCCGCAACCCGGGAGCCGCACGGACGTCGAGGTGGACCCGGTTCTTGACGACTTTGTCCTCGGGCGCCTGCTGGAAGAACAACCGTGGACCGTGCCCGTGCGGGTCCTCGACGGCCGATCTCATGTTGCGCTGCTCGTGCGCTACGCCGATGCGCGCGAGGAAGTCGTCCCAGGCGGCCAGCGGGTCGGCCCCTTCCGGTAGGTCGACGCCGGGCGGGCCAGGGTGGACATAGCCCAATACCTCGCGCCAAAAGGACGACAGCGCCCGCGGATCGTGGGCGTCGAAGGTGACCTGTATGTGGCGGCTCACCGGAGTGCTCCGTTCGTCGCCGATGTCGTGTGCAGGTAGAGGTCGCGCAGCAGGCAGACCTCGGAAAGGTGGTGGATCAGCTCGCGGTGGATGTGCAGCACCAGATCTGCCATGGGTGCCTCAGGGAAGGGCTCCGTCGCGCCGGCCGGCTCCCACAGCCCGGCCTCGCCCAGGCCGCGCACCCCGGCCAGCCAGACGTCGAGTTGGGTTTGGAGCTGGTCGAGCGCGGTGGCTGCGCTGGCGGCGTAGTCCCAGGTCTCATAGGAGGCCGCCGGCGCGCCGAAGTGCGCGGCGTTGCGCATGGCGAGTACGCCGACGATGAGGTGCCCGAGGCGCCAGGCGATTGTGGTGAAGGGTGCCGGCACCGGTTCGGGGAAGGCGTAATCGATCGTGAGGTCGCTGGCGCCGACCTGCATCGGCGCTGTCGAGGTGCCGCGGGGCCGCACACTCCAGGCGTTGGGTACCGGCGACCAGAAGTACTCGTCGTCGGTGAGGCCGTCGAGTCGGGCGCGGAGTTGATGATTCCAGTGGAACTCCCACTGCTCGCGCAGCGTCTGGTTCCAGGTGAGCGTGGTTGTGTCCATGGCGTCACTCTGACACCTCTAGCGGACAGGAGCGGTCCGCTATTGTGGGCAGGATGAGCGGCATGGGCGGGGCGCGGGGTGATGAGCGGGGCACCACGGAGCGGGTGCTCACCCTGCTCGGGCTGTTGCAGCAGCGCCATCTGTGGACCGGTCCCGAGCTCGCCGAGCGGCTCGGGGTCACGCCGCGCACGGTACGCCGCGATGTCGAGCGGCTGCGCACATTGGGCTATCCGGTGCACGCCGGTCAGGGGGTCGGTGGCGGCTACCAGCTCGGTGCGGGCCGGGAGCTGCCGCCGCTGTTGCTCGACGACGAGGAGGCGATCGCCACCTTAGTCTCGCTGCTGGCCGGGGCGGGGGGCGGTGTCGCCGGGGCGGGCGAGGCCGCTCTGCGGGCGCTGACCAAGCTCGACCGGGTGCTGCCCGCCCGGTTGCGCCACGAGGTGGGGGCGCTCGCGGGGGCGGTGGAGTCCTTCGGCGGAGGCCGCACGCCGGTCGACCCCGAGGTGCTCATGCGGCTGGCCCGAGCCTGCCGCGACGAGGTCGAGGCCGGCTTCGACTACCCCTCCGGCGGCCAGGTGCGACGGCGGCGGGTCGAACCCTACCGCCTGGTCGCCTCCGATCGACGCTGGTACCTCCTCGCCTACGACCTCGACCGCGACGACTGGCGCAGCTTCCGCCTCGACCGCATGACCGAGGTGTCGGCACGGACCTGGCGCTTCCGCCCGCGTGCGGCGCCCGACGCGGCGACCTACGTGCAGGAGGGAGTGGCCAGCCGGGTCTACTCCCACCAGGCGCGCTTTTTGGTGCACGCATCGGCCGAGACGGTGCGCGCGCAGTTACCGGCTTCGGCGGCAGTCGTACGACGGCGAGACAGCGAAAGGTGCGAGGTGCTCAGTGGCGCCGAGAACCTCGACTTCGTGCTCATGCACGTGCTGCTGCTGGGCCATGACTTCGAGGTACTCGATCCTCCCGAGCTCGTCGAGCGCTGTCGTGTGTTGGCGCAGCGGCTGCTGTCAGCCCAGCCTCGAAGGTGGCAGGAGGTCCAACGCTAAGCGTTGGAGGTTGTCCGCGAACATTACCGGGTTCTCTCCTGAAAGGCCCGCTGCTGCGGGGGGTCGGCCGCTCCCCCGAATCTCCGCTTTAATTTCGTTTTGTTTGTAACGTTAATCTCAAACAAAAAACATTATGACCACACGAAAAAGGCCTCAAAAGCACCGTAATCCTGGCCTCCGATAAGGTTCACTTATCGGAGGCCAGGCGGTGGGCGGGGTGCCCCACCCCCACACAGGGGGCCGAGAACCGTTGCAACGCAATTCCGTGCCTGGTCACCGAGTCGATGGGGCGGCGCGGCGACATGGAGGGACACAGCCTGCCGGGGATCGCCCATACCGAAGCACCAGACGTCGAGGGTTGGACCGTGTGTCCTTCGACCAGCGGCAGCGGCGCGCACACAACGAGCACGCGCTCGCCGGGAACGGTCCTCGCGTGCTCGCCACTCCTTGGCCTCGGCGACAGCGCTTCGCCCGCCCCCGCCCGCCGCGGCCTCGGGCCGGCACCGGCGGCGGGGGCGGCTAGTCGCCGCGTTCGGCGAAGGCCGCGATCGCCTCCACGATCCCGGTCAGCATCGCGGGACTGCCGATGTGTCCGGCGTCCTCGATCACCTGCAACCGTGCCTGCGGCCACGCCGCGGCCAGCTCCCAGGCTGTGGCCAGCGGACTGGCCAGGTCCAGTCGGCCGTGGATCAGCACCCCGGCGATCCCGGTCAGCCGGTGGGCGTCGCGCAGGAGCTGCCTGTCGTCGAGCCAGGCGTGGTGGATGAAGTAGTGCGCGCAGATCCGGGCGAACGCCAGCATCGCGGCGTTGGGCTGCTCGCTGTAGGGGGCCGGGTGGCGCCGGGGCTCGTGGGCGATGACGGCGTCCTCCCAGGCGCACCAGTGCCGCGCCGCCTTGGTCCGGGCCTGCTCATCGGGGCTGTTGAGCATCCGGTCGTAGCCGGCCACGAGGTCGCCGTCGCGCTCGGCGCGGGGCAGCGCGTCGCGGAATGCCTCCCACGCGCCTGGGAGGAAGCGGGCGACACCGCGGTAGAGCCAGTCGATCTCCTCGGGGCGGGTCATGGTGACGCCGGCGATGACGATCCCGCTGACGCGTTCGGGGTAGCGCTGGGCATAGGCCAGGATCAGGGTCGAGCCCCACGAGCGGCCGTAGAGCAGCCAGCGTTGGACGCCCAGGTGCTCGCGCAGCCGCTCCATGTCGGCGATGAGGTACTCGGTGGTGTTGTGGGCCATACTCGTGGCCGGGTCGGAGGCGTGGGGCTGGCTGTGGCCGCAGCCGCGCTGGTCGAACAGCACGATCCGGTAGAGACGAGGGTCGAACAATCGGCGACTCTCGCGGTGCCCCCCGTTGCCCGGGCCGCCGTGCACGCACAGCGCCGCCTGCCCGCGCGGGTTACCGCTGGTCTCCCAGTAGACCCGGTGGCCGTGACCGACGTCGAGGAGGCCATGGGCGTAGGGCTCGATCGCGGGAAACAGTTGAACCACGGCGCTCTCCTGACCGACGGTGGGGGAAACGACCCTCAAGGTGTAGCAGCCATCGAAGCCGACGCGCACCGGCGCCCCCGCCCCGGGCCACGTGCCGCTACGTCAGGGGCGGCCGCGATCGTTTCGCCACCGGCAACGAGCGGGTCGCCGCCACAGCTATGGCAGCCGCATCAGCGCCACCAAGGTCGGCGGATCACCAACGAGTCCTCACGGCTGCACGCGGTGCCGTCGGTCGACGGTGCACTCCAGGACAGGCACCCAAGAGCGCCCGTCCAGCGCCGCCGCCAGCACCTCATCCACCAGCGACGGCGTGACCACCTGCGTCAACTCTCCCGGACGGCCGGCAGCAAAAACCCTCTCTGCCTCACCCGCGCCCGAAGGCATGACAGGCTGTGTCAACAAAGCTCCTGCTCGACGGTGATCTTGGTCGACACCTGCCGAGCAAGATCACCTTGCCTTCCCCGCCTCCTTGACAGCAACCCACTCCCCTGACTTCCCGGCGTTGGGCTTTAGGCCCGCACGGGTGCGTGCTCGGCGAGCAGCCCCTCGTCGAGCAGGTCGGACCAGAGGTCTCCGGGGATGCCGGCGGTGAACGCCTCGACGTTGTCGCGCACCTGCGCTGGCGAACGCATGCCGACCACGATGCCCGCGACCGCCGGGTGGAGCCGCGGAAACGCCATCGCCACCTGCGGCAGCGTCACACCGTGAGCTTCACACACATCGGCGATGCGGTGGGCACGCCCTAGTGTCTCGGGCGCGGCGGTGACGTAGTCGAACGTGGCTTCCTCGCCCGGTCGCGGGGTGGCGAGGATTCCGGAGTTGAAGATCGACGCCGCGATCACGGAGACCTCACGTCGTGTGCAGGCGGGCAGCAGACCGTGGCTGATCTGACCAGGGGTGGTTCTAAAAATTCGCCCGCCGCTAAGGCCGGCGTGGCCACGCTGGCGCGCCCCACAGCTCTATCTCAGAGGACGCGGCGCACCGCCTCGGTGGCCCCCCACTACCAAGGCTGGGCATTGGCAGTGGAGGGTGAAAACCTGCACAGCGTTCACCGGCCCTCGATCATGGAGACAGCGAGGCTGCGGGCGAGTTGCTGGTTGCGCCAGCCCTCCAGCATCGCCTCGAAGACCTGTTCCTCCGGGCGCAGCAGGGCGGTTCCGCCGCCCAGATGCGGATCCGCGACCGGCTCGTCGTGGCCCTGCATGCCTGCGAATTCGCCATGGCGAGACGCTAGGCCTCAAGAGTGCCTTTCCCTCACCGTCGGACGGTGCTTCATGAGCGGGACAGTCGTCGTCACCCAGGAACGATCGGATCGCTGACGCCTCGCGAAGCCGGCGGGATGCTTGGGGTGGGGACGTGTCCCCACCCCAAGAAAGACATGCTCGGCTCAGTTCACGCCATCCGTTCTCCCCGCGGCGGTTTCGCTCTGCGGCTCGGTGCCGCTGACGGCAAACTCGGGCACGACGTAACGCCCAAGCTCCTCGATCACCTCCTCCACGGGGCGCACGCTGGGACGTAGGTTGATTGCCACATGGTTGACCCCGGCGACACGCAACCCGCCCAGATAGTCCAGCAGCGCTTCGCGGCCCAGGCGGGCTCCGAAGCGTATGGGCTGCGCCTTGGCATACGGATCTTCACACAGGTCAACGAGCATGGTGGTAAGCAACGGTTTGAACGTCCCATCCCCGTACCACTGGGCTACCGACTCACGCCACTGCGTGACCACAGGCTTCATCATCTCGGGGGCACGGTGGTAGGTGAAGTAGCCATCGACGTTGCCGGCCAGCCAGTCCAGAGACTGACCACCGCGCCCGGCCATAACCAGAGGTATCCGGGCCCCCGTGGGGACGGGCAGGAGTCGAGGATGATTCTTCTCGTGCTGTCGCCCGCTATCCCAGGCTGATTTGAGGACGTCGATGCTCTCCCGCAGGATCTCCGCACGCCGTTCGTGGGAGACGTTGAACAGAGGAAACTCGATCGGCCGGTCACCGGAGGCCACCCCCAGTAGCAGGCGCCCGTTGGAAAGCCGGTCGATACTCGACGCCATCTTGGCTACATGGAGAGGGTGTCGGAGAGGCAGCGCCACAGCAGCGGTGCCGAGCACGACGTTACTAGTGGCACAGGCCAAGTATCCCAGGTAGGGGAAGGGGTCGAAGACCTGCCCGGTGTCGCCGAACTCGGGATCGTATAAGGGGACATCGCGTAGCCATAGCGCTGCGATCCCCCATTGATCCGCCAGAACGGCTCGTTGCGTGTGCTGGGACATGTCGGGTTCTCCGGGGAGTCGGCCCGCGACGTGGCGGGCCGACTCCCCGCCAGGAGACCAGTCATTGTCCAGGGGAAGTTCTAGGCCGACGGTGAGCCGACCTTCGGCAGGGGCGAGCCGGTGCAAAGCGTCGTGCGCGGTCACGGTCGAATGCGGCGAAGCTTCGGTCATTGCGGTTTGTCCACACTGAACTGGGGGGCGGGGCTTTCCGCTGCCGGCGCGACCTGTTTCGCGTGGCGACCGTTTCGGTCCATCCTGCCGGAGGCAAAGGTAATCGCGAATGCCGATGCTGCCATTGCGGCACCCACCCATAGCGGAGAGGTGTAGCCGAGGCCGGCGTCGATGGTGGTCCCGGCGAGATAGGAACCCACAGCGATGCCTGCGTTGGCAGCAGAGGAAGCGACGGCGGAAGCCAGTGTCGGTGCTCCCTCTGCCTTGTCGAGCACGCGCGTCATGAACCCGGGAACGGTAGCGAACCCCGCCCCGCCCAGCAGCATGAGCGTGGCGGCTGCGGCTATCTGGAACTGGGAGGTGAAGGTGAAGGCGACCAGTACCGCGAACAGGGTCGCCTGCGCGGTGAGCAGGGTCGCAACCTGGGCACGGTCGGCGTAACGGCCACCGAGGAGGTTGCCTATCACCAAGCCGACGCCGAACAGCATCAGCAGCGGAGTCAGCATACTCGCGTTGAAGCCGGTCACGTCGGTCATCAGCGGGGAGATGTAACTGAAGGCCGCGAATAGCGAACCGATGCTGAGTCCGGCGACGGCCAGCGCCAGCCAGACCTGTAGGCGGGTGAAGACGGCCAGTTCGGTGCGTAGCCGTGTGGGCGCCTGGTTCTGTTGGGTGGGCAGCAGCACGATCAGACCGATCAGACTGACGATGCCGATGGCGGCGATCATCCAGAAGGTGGCGCGCCAGTCGAAGTACTGACCGATCCAGGTGCCCATAGGAGCACCGAAGACGTTGGCCACGGTCAAGCCGGTGAAAACCAGGGAGATCGCGCGAGAGCGCTTGTCCTGTTCGACCATGTCGGCGGCGACCACGGAGCCGATTCCCAGGAAGGCGCCGTGGCAGATCGCGGCGAAGATACGGCCGAGCATCAGTACCCAGTAGGCGGGAGCGACCGCGGAGAGGGTGTTACCGATGATGAACAACACCATGAGAATCAGCAGCATGTGCTTGCGGGGCATGCGGGTGGCGGCCCCGGTGAATATCGGCCCCCCGAAGACGACGCCCAGGGCGTAACCGGAGATCAGCAGTCCAGCGGTGGTGATGCTTACCGACATGTCATCGGCCACCTCCGGTAAGAGGCCCATGATCACGAACTCGGTGGTTCCGATGCCAAAGCTGGCGATCATCAGTGCGAATACGGCGAGAGGCATGGTGTCCTCCTTGCCGGGACAGCATGGTGCTGGCCCGGCTGGCTTGCGGTGCGTACCGGACAGGCGGCGCGGCGGGAGTGAAGCTTAAATATGCGCCTATGCAATTATTGTGTCTGCGTTCTATGTATAGCAAATCATTGCATGGATCGTTGGCGCATAGAGGGGATATGCTGATACAAATTTCGCGACAGCAAGGAGCCTCGCCATGAATCCGGCAGCCTCCCCCAACCTCACTCCCCGGATCGAACCGCCGACCGCGCTCGAAAGCCGCTGGCAGACGCTGCGCTTGTTCGAAGCCCGGGTGCGCGAACGTTTGGAACGTGCCCTTGAGCCTCACGATTTGACTTGCTCGGAGTATGTGGCGCTGGCCGCGCTGCATTACTCCGACGACGGCGGCCACCTGCGCCAGCAGTTCCTAGCCGACTCCATCCCGATCAATCAGAGTTCACTGAGTAGGATGGTCGACCGGCTGGAGCGCAATGGCCTCACCGAGCGCTACCACTGCGCCGATGATCGACGAGGGGTCTACACGCAGATCACCGAGCTGGGGCGGGCCAAGGTGGAGCAGGCCCGCGAAAGCTACCTGGCGGCTCTGAAAAGCGCCCTCGACGAGGAGTCCGACGACGAGGTGGTGGCCGAACTCACCGCGCTTCTCCGCAGATGAGGAGGGAGCGCGGTGAGTATGGATGACAAGTCAGCGCCTTAGTCCCAGAACCATGGCGCCATCCGGCAACCGCTCGACTTGCAGTTGGCTGAGATCGGCCACGAGGAACTCCACGCCGTCGTCGGCGCCGAGCCCGCTTCCCGCAACTCCGACGACCCGCATGCCCGCGGCAAGGGCGGCTTGCACTCCACCGGCTGCGTCTTCGACAACGACACACTCCGTGGGGGCGACTCCCAGCTCCTTAGCCGCTGTGAGGTAGCCTTCGGGATCTGGTTTTCCTCTCACAACGTCGTCGGCGGTCACCAGCACTGAGGGGAGCGGAATTCCTACTGCCTCCAGCCGAGTCGTGGCGACGAACCTGCTTCCGGAGGTGACCACAGCCCAAGAGCCAGGGTCGAGTCGTCGCGTCAGTGTCTGTGCCCCCGCGACTTCTTCCAGCAGGTGCAAATCCGCAACCTGCTCCGTCTCCAGGCCATCGGCCTCAGCATCAGCATCGAGGTGTGGGGCTGCCAGCCGCACGACGTCGGGTGCCCGACGTCCCGGGGTGAGAGCGAGCACATCAGCGGGGGGCAGTCCACGACGCAACGCCCATCCCCGCCACATCTGCTCGATCACGGGGCCTGATTCGACAAGCACACCGTCGAGGTCGAACAGCACCTTGCCCCAGTCATAGACGATGTCCCAATTCTGCAGGGTTCCACGAGGGTCGATGATTCGTATCATTGGCTGATCACCGTTTTTCCCGGTGATCAGCAGGTTGCGGGTGTTCAGGTCTCCATGGGCGGGGAAATACAGGCGAGTGGCGTCGATATGGTGGGTGAGTTCAGGGCGTTCCTTGAGGATGTCGGCGATCTGCAAGGGATGGCGGCAGGGAACGCCATTGACGACGAGCCGATCCCGGTCGGTGAACTCACCGGCCAGGTGCCTGTCCAGCAGCCAGAAGCGCCTTTTGAGCCGGTCAGAGTGGATCTCAGAAATCTGTCCGGGCTCCGATCGGCTCTTCGAGAGTCTCCAGCCACGCTCGGCCAGCGCGGACATGATCACGTCGAAACGATCGAAGAATTCGCCAGCACGGGGCTCCTGGCCACGGATACAGGCCGCGATGTCCTCGTTGGGGTAATACGGCATCGTATAAGCCGACCAATCCCCACCGTGGAACTCCCGCAGCTTCTCCGTGTAGACCTCCCCTAACCGCGGAGCGTCGGCTCGGAGCTTGTCGATCTGGCGCAACTTCACGCGGAAAGATTCCAGGTCGTGCCCGTCAACCGCACCCGGCATCTCGACTTGAAGCTTAAGCACCTGCCGAGTGCCGTCTGGCATCGATAGCCGCAGCAACCGGGCGGGAGAGCCGCCTTCGGTCACCTCCTCCTCAATCGTGGCATGCAGTTCGTCGGTGAGTTCGCCGATCAGTTCGTTCTCGCGGGCTTCGATCTTGGTCTGCGCGGCAACCGGCGTCACAGCGATGGTCATGTGGTCTCCTCCCAGGGAGTGGTGGCTTTACAGCGGCTCACGGTGCCGCATCGCGCCATAGCCTTCTGCTCAGACCAGGGCTTGGGGGGCAAGAGCCGCTTCGTCGGCTGCGCGCAGCGGTCGCGCATAGTTTTCGATGGAGGTCTCGATAGCGGTGCGCAGCCGCGCGTCGACGTCGATGCCCAAAGGCTCGGCGACCTGCTGGACGGCCGCTTTGATCTCCTTTGGGCTGCACCTCACGACAACGAGCGAATGAACGGTCTGCTTTTGCAATTGCACGACAAGGGCAACAGGTCATCGTCATCGAGCATCATCAGGCGGTGATGGCCCCCGCCGACGGATTGTCGACCCCGGGCCGGACGTCGGGCACGACGGAGGGCGGGGCGTCTTCACTGGCACCCTGGCGAACTTGTCGACACCGGTTCCTCGTTGACCGCCAAACATTTGCGTGAGTACGTCAGTCACGCTTAAGGAGGCTGGGGTGGTTCGTGGCCGCACCTGGTGCGGCCACGAACCACCCGCACCGCCACTCGCCGTAAGTCGACCACGGCGCTTCCAGGCGTTTCTCCACGACTGACGACTCTCTTTTTTGGTGAAAAGCGATTTTTACTTCTGTCGATCGGCGAAATCACCAGTTCCAGTGGATTACGTTAGAGAAGAAACGAACAAAAAGATAGTAACCGACCTGACAAACACCTCTTCTTTCTTTTTCGTGTTCTTCGATTGAACCGATGCAGGGGAAGCGTCAGGCTGTAGTGAGTACGTCCGTCATTTGTTGGCGTGCTCAAGCTATTCGTCTCCCAAAGGTCAAAGGCGAGAAACAGCACAAGACGTCGGCTGAGGTCGCAGCATGACTGCTTAGGCGGCCGACCGCCGCCTATTCTGCCGGCTGCGCTGCGCAACAAGTCTCAGTTTGGACGTCGCCCGACGAATCACACGATGGTGTCGAGATTCTCAAGGGCAGGGGCGAACGCGGCCGGTGGCCACAGAAAACCAACGCGAACGCCGACGGCTCGACGTGGCCTTACGCCTGGATCGCTCGCGTCCTCCCTGACTTCATCCCCCAAGAAAAGGAGGCGGCATGTCTTTGCCAAGACTGCTCTCGACCGTGGTAACGATCGTTCTGACCGCGGCCATGACCCTGCTTGCGGGTGGCGCCGCCGGCGCTGAAGCCCAACAGGCGTTCCCCCGCCGCTGGGCAAGCCCGGAAACGACGACGGTGACTTACGGGCCGTTCACGATTCCCGCTGCGACGCAGTCCGATGGCGGCGGACACGGCGAGAACGGCCACACCGGCAACCGGGTCGAGGTCGACGTCGAAAAGCCGTGTGAGAACTGCTTCATCACCGGGTTCGAACCCGATCTGGTTTACGCCGACGGCTCCACCGCCAATGTCAACACCGGGCCTATGATGCACCACGCGGTGATGTTTCGCAGTTGGACCCAAGACCTCACCTGCCCAGGCCCGCAGCGCATCTTCGCCACCGGTAACGAGCGGGTGGCCAGCACCTTCCCCGACGGCTACGGCTTCAAGGTGGGCCTGTTCGAGGAGCCCTGGAACCTGGTCTTCGACCTGATGAACCACGCGCACCAGGAGAAGGAGGTCTACATCTCCTTCACCTTCACCCACGAGTCCGCTTTGGGCTCTGATGTGGAGCCGGTCACGCCGATCTGGCTCGACGTCGGCGGTTGCGCCGGCAGCACCTACACCGCCCCGCAGGGGGTCAGCGAGGAGAGCACGCAGTGGGAGTCCACCATCTCCGGTGAGCTCGTCCACATGCGTGGCCACCTGCACCACGGCGGCACCCGGATACGGACCGAGAACCTGACCACGGGCCAGACGCTGTGCCGAACCGAAGCCGAAGAAGGGGGAACGCCGGAGTTCATCACTCCCCATGGGCACACCGAAATCTCGGATCTGCCGCCGTGCAGCGGTGACACGCTGGGCAGCATCGACGAGGGCGACGTGCTACAGACCACGAGCCGCTACGAGCTGCCCAACCACGCCCATGACGACGTGATGGGCATCATGGTCGGCTGGGTCGACCAGGACTGATCCGGTCCCCCACGGTCGGGGCGATCCCCTCGCCCCGACCGCCATTTCGTCTTCCACCCCCAAGAGGTACTCCGATGACCCTGGACCGGATGCACGCACCGGTACTGTCCCTGTTTCGCATCGTGACGGGGATGCTGTTCTTGTCCCATGGTGTGGCCTCGATCTTTGGCGTGCTGGGCGGTAGCCACGCCACCGGCGGCGCGGTGGCGATCGGCACGTGGCCGAGCTGGTGGGCCGCACTCATCCAACTGGTGTGCGGCGGTTTCGTCGTGGTGGGCCTTTTTACTCGCACCAACGCGGCCGTGGCCTCGGGCTCCATGGCCTACGCCTATTTCATGGTCCACCAGCCCGAAGCGCTGCTTCCGCTGAACAACGGCGGGGAACTGGCGGCGATGTATTGCTGGGCGTTCCTGCTCATCGCCGTGCTGGGGCCGGGCGGTTGGGCTCTGGATCGCCTTTTCGCGCGTTCTCGTGTCCCTGTTGTCTCACGCTCAGGCCCCGATGCCTCCACCTGACCACGCCTGGGCCACCGTCAGCGGCGGTGGCCCAGGCCCAGCGGGCCGCCCACACCGGCAGGCCGTTGCGTGCGGCGGCTATCCCGCTCGGCCAGCGCAGGATGCTGAGCCCAACCAGGTGTGGGGGTTGCCGGCCCAGCACCACCCCAGTTTGGGGGCACCCTTGCTGATCCACAGCGCCGGTACCCTGCGGTCGCCGCACCGCGATCCCACAAGGGAGAAGCAGTTGTTCTTGCGCAGCGAATCGGGATAGTGGGTGATGAAGGCGATGCCTTCGCCGATGGTGAGGGGTGTACGGTCCTGCTCGGTGATGGTCACCATGGCCTGCTCGGGGGTGACGTTGCGGGTCTGCGCGCCCCGATCGAGGTCGAAGAGCAGGTAGACCTGAGCTTCAGGGGAGCCGAACGGGGGTGACGGCCTCGAACCGTTCGACGTCGTCGAGGGTGGAGTCCACGAACCCGGGCTTCCCCCTGAGCCGGGTGAGCGGCATCGACCGGCGGGCCGGTACTCGGTGTTCGCTCACCACTAGCACGAACGGCACGCGCGCCTCGGTGGGGCAGCCAGGGGTGCTGACCGTGTGAGGGCGGTGGCGCGCAGACCGGCTACCTGCTCGATGAAGGTCTCTTCGCGCACCCCGGCCAGAGCCGGATACCCCTTCTCCAGCAGTGTCTGGAGTTGGCGGTCGAACTCGGCGTTGGTGTCGAAGTGGGGTTCCGTCACGTTTGATGCCCTCTCGTGACAAGCGGCTCGCTCTTTTCATGCAGCGTACCGTACGCTGTACGAACCAGTTAGATGCGTAGAGGGGCGAGAAGCACACGTAGTGCATGCCGGGCGAGAACGCATAGCCCCCGACGGGGGAGGCGCCACCAGCCGGGATCGACCCCCGCGGGCCGGGCCAGGGCAGCGGCTAAGATGGCACCACGATGGCCACCGAGTACAGCGGTAGCGGGGACCCGGCGCGCAGTATGGCGTTGCTGTGGCGCACGCGAGAACGCCCCAGTCGCAAGGCCGCACCCGAGTTGAGCGTGGACCGCATCGTCGCTGCGGCCATCGAGATCGCCGATGCCGACGGGATGGCGGCGATCTCGATGCGCCGGGTCGCCCAACGGCTGGGAGTGGGCACGATGTCGCTGTACACCCACGTGCCGGGAAAGGCCGAGCTGGTCGACGTGATGCTTGACGCCGCCTACGGCGAGGTGGCCGTGGGCGAGCATTCCTGCCAGGACTGGCGCAGCCGGCTGGAGTGGTTGGCGCGGCAAAGTTGGGATCTCTACCACCGCCACCCATGGATGGTGCAGGTGGGCACGGACCGCCCGGTGCTGGGGCCTAACGCGATGGCCAGGTATGAGGACCAGTTGCATGCGCTCGAAGGGCTCGGACTCAGCGGTATCGAGATGGATGCCGTGGTCAGTCTCGTTGAGGGCCATGTCGAGGGAGCGGCGCGGCGTTCGTTGGAGGCTGCGAGCACCCAGCGGCGCACCGGGGTCAGTGACGAGCAGTGGTGGCAGGCGCGTGCGCCGTTTTTGGAGCGGCTAGCCGACGCGGGGCGCTATCCCACTGCGAGCCGGGTCGGCACCGTGGTGGGCGCAGCGTTTGGCAGCGCCCACGCGCCCGAGCACGTCTTCGAGTTCGGGTTGCGCCGGATCTTGGACGGTGTGGCTATGTTGGTGGGCCAGCGCTGCACCGAAGGCGATCCCGACTAGCCGGCTGCCTGTGGCCTGGGGATGAGCGCGCACTCGTCGCGCGGGGTGAGACGGCCGGCCCGTGCGGGCGGGAGATGCGTCTTGGTGAGCGGTGGTGGCGCTTCGCGGGTGGGCTCAGGTCAGGTCCAGTTGTATGCAGCCGGTTGCGCCCAGGTCGAGCCAGATGGTGTGGTCGGTGCGCACGAGGCGCAGCACGAGGGTCTCGCAGCCAGGACAGCGCGCGACCAGGCCCGGACAGTGGGTGTAGACGTGCAGTTCGGCGACAGCGCTGACCGTGTGGCAGTGGGCGCAGCGGCGCAGCGCCGGCGTGAGGTCGGCGGCGAAGATCTCGGCGAGTGGTCCGGCGAGCGCGTTGCCGTCGACGTAGCGCGGTTGGGGCGGGTGAGCGGTGGTCATGGTGATCCTTTGCTGGGGCCGAAGCGCTCGGTTTTGACGGCGCGGGGGTGGTGCCCCAGCGCTAGGAGTGCGTCTGCGGTGGATTCGACGAAGCCGGTGGGTCCGCACACGAAACAGGTGGGGGCGAGGTCGGGCGGCAGCCCGTGGGTGGCGATCTCGGCCGGTGTCAGCCGGCCCGGGGGGCGTGGCTGCGATGGCGGTGCGTGGCGGGTGTAGGCGAAGAACACTTCAAGTCCGTCGTCGTGGGGGTGGTGGCCCAGTTCGTCGGTGTAGTAGCGCTCCTGGGGGCAGCGCAGCGAGTACAGCACCCGAAACAGGGTGGTGCTGTGCTGGTCGCGGCGGGCACGCACCATCGCCATGAGCGGGACGATGCCCGCGCCGCCGGCTAGCAGCATCACCGGAGTGGTCTGGTCGGTGTTCCAGATGAACCAGCCGCCCAGGGGGCCGCGGACTTCGCTGCGGTCACCGATGTCGGCGACGTCGACGAGGTAGGGCGAGACTTCGCCGTCGGGCACGCGCTGCACGGTGAGCTCGATGGTGTCGCCGCTGGTGGGGGCGGCCAGCGAGTAGCTGCGTTGGGCGGTGTAGCCGTCTTCGGCGGTCAGGCGCAGGTCGACGTGTTGGCCGGGTTGGTGGCCGGGCCAGCCCGCGACGTGCAGCACCAGGGTGCGTGCGGTGGCGGCTTCGCGTCGGTGGTCGAGCAGGGTGGCTGGCCGCCAGTGCCCAGCCATGTTCAGTCGCCCCAGTAGCGCTGCTCACGCCAGGGGTCACCGTAGTCGTGGTAGCCGGCCTGTTCCCAAAACCCTGGCTCGTCGTGGTCGAGCAGGCGGACGCCGCGAATCCATTTGGCCGACTTCCACAGGTACAGGTGGGGAACGAGCAGGCGGGCGGGGCCGCCGTGCTCGGGTGGCAGCGGGTGGCTGTCGAATTCGTGGACGATCCATGCCTGCCCGTGGCGTAGGTCTTCCAGAGGCAGGTTGGTGGTGTAGTCGCCGTAGCAGTAGGCCAACGCGTAGTCGGCGGCGGTGTCGACCTTGTCGAGGAAGGTGTCCAGCGCTACTCCGGTCCAGTCGGTGGCGAGTTTGGACCAGCGGGTGACGCAGTGGATGTCGGTGTGGGGGTGTTCCTGGGGCAAGGCGAGGAAGTCCTTCCAGGTCCAGCTTTGGCTGCGGCCGGTCTCGGTGGTGAGGGTGAAGGTCCAGGTGTCGGTGTCGACGCGGGGTGTGGGACCGGCGGTGAGCACGGGGAAGTCCTCGGTGAGGTACTGGCCCGGTGGCAGGTGGGTGTCGCTGTCGGCGCGGCGTCCGCGGAATCCTCGGGAGAAGACGCTCATGGGTGGGCCTCGCGGTTGATCGTGGTGTTGTCCAACGGGCGGCTACCCGGGGGCGGGTCAAACTAGGTTCTGGCCTTGGCCAAAGGTGGCGAGCGTGGCTTTCACCTGGCTTAGATCGGGGGAGGCGAAGCCCCGGGCGTGGACGCCGGCGGCGCCAATCGGCGGTAAAACCCGAGGTGGGCGAGGGGTGGGCTTGGTGGACGGGGTTTCTTCGCGCGAGGTGGGGGCAGCCGTATCGGGGTCGTCTGCGGTGCTCTGCCGTGGGGCGGCGACTGTCGTTTCTCTCAGCGCAACGAGAAGAAAGGAAGCTCTCGCCATGGCGCACCACAGGGTTGTCCTGGAACGGGCCGCTCAGGAGTTCGCAGCGGCCAACGCCTCGCCTCCGTTTCTCTACCAGCTCCCCATCGAGCAGAGCCGCGCGATTTTGGAGGACGTGCAGTCGGGTGAGGGGGTCGACAAGCCCGAGGTCGCTGAGGAATGGGTGAGCATACCGGGGGGACCTACCGGGCAGGTGTCGACGCGGATCGTGCGCCCGGTCGCAGCGTCGGGGACGCTGCCGGTGATCTGCTATATCCACGGAGCGGGTTGGGTTTTTGGCAGCGCGGCCACCCATGATCGGCTGGTGCGCGAGTTGGCGGTGCGCAGTGGGGCGGCTGTGGTCTTCCCCGATTACGACCGCTCTCCCGAGGCCCCCTATCCCACGGCGATCGAGCAGAACTACGCGGCGGCGCAGTGGGTGATGGCCCACGGGGCCGACAAGGGGCTGGACGCCTCCCGCACGGCGGTGGCGGGGGATTCGGTGGGCGGCAACATGGCGATCGCGCTGACGTTGCTGGCCAAGGAGCGCGGCGATGTCGATCTGGTGGGCCAGGTGTTGTTCTATCCGGTGACTGATGCCAACTTCGACACCGACTCCTACCACCAGTTCGGGGAGGGCTACTATCTCAACCGTGATGCGATGATCTGGTTCTGGGACCAGTACACCACCGACGAGAGCCAGCGCGCCGAGATCACCGCTTCGCCGCTGCGCGCCTCGGTGGACCAACTCCAGGGCCTGCCGCCGGCGATGGTGGTCACCGGCGAGGCCGACGTGTTGCGCGACGAGGGCGAAGCCTTCGCCAACAAGCTGCGTGAGGCCGGGGTGTCGGTGACCGCGGTGCGGATGCAGGGCATGATCCACGACTTCGTGATGCTGGATGCGCTGCGGGAGACTAGGGCCGCTGCGGCGGCGATGGAGTTGTCGACGGCGTTTTTGCGCCAGGTGTTGGGCACCGGCGCCGCTCAGGTGCCCCGTCAGGCTGGGCAGCGCCGCGCCGCTGCGGCGAGCTGAGTCCGCTTGTGCCTTATCGGGCCTGTTCGAGCCCGTCGAGGATCAGGTCGAGTCCGAACAGGAACTCGTTGCCGTAGTCGTATCCGGGCTGGAGGACGTGTTCGGTGAGCATCTCGGCGAGATGGGGGTAGTCCTCGGCGGGGGTGGGGCCCAGCATGGGTTCGGCGACGGCGGAGAGGTCGTCGGAGGCTTCGAAGGGCAGGTTCGCCTCTTGCAGGGCGAAACCGTAGATGTAGCTGTCGAGTAGCGAGTAGGCGTGGGCGGCCATCGCCACCGAGAAGCCGCCCGCGCGCAGGATGGCCAAAACGGCGTCGTGGTGGCGCAGCGTGGCGGGGCCGGGGGCGCTGCGCGACTCCATCAGGCCGGCGGCCCAGGGGTGGCGCCGTAGGGCGTGGCGGGTTGAGATCGCTCGGTCGCGCATGGCCGCTTTCCAGTCGGCGGTGGTGGGCGGGAGTTCGATCTCGTTGAAGACGAGGTCGACGATGCCGTCGAGGACGTCGTCTTTGCTGGCGACGTGGTGGTACAGCGACATCGCTTCGACGCCCAACTGTTGGGCGAGTTTGCGCATGCTCAGTGCTGCCACTCCGTGCTGGTCGGCGAGGGCGAGGGCGGTATGCAGCACCAGCTCCCGGGTCAGGGGGCTGCGGGGTGCGGTGTTCGGGGTGGGATCGGTGGCCATCTTGCCCCTCATGCTAATGGCAGTTCGACACACACTCATAATTGATTCTCTTATGCTGTAAGGTTACCTTATGGTGTAAGCCCTTTTATGGGAGAGGGTGCGCTACTGGTGTCCCGCCCCAGGTGGGTTCCATCCAAGGAGGAGAGCACGAGCATGGATAGGCCACACGAAAGCAGAGCCGCCCCCGCGGGCGAGACCGCTGAGGTCGCCGAGAAGACCGCGCCGGGCGGCTCCGATGGTCGGACCACGATGCGCGCGGTCGTTCACGACACCTACGGCTCGGCCGATGTGTTGTATCTCAGCGAGATCGAGGTGCCCCGGCCGGGCGAGGACGAGGTCGTGGTCCAGGTGGAGGCCGCTGGCGTGGGGCGCGACGTCTGGCACATGATGACGGGGCTGCCCTACTTGGGGCGGCTGGCGTTTGGCCTGCGCGCTCCCAAAGACCGGGTGCGTGGGCGGGATGTCGCCGGGCGTGTCACGGCGGTCGGTGCGAAGGTGACCAGGCTGCGCCCCGGCGACGCGGTCATGGGGGTGTGCGAGGGCTCCTTCGCCCAGTACGCGCGCGCTAAAGAGAGCAAACTGGCGTACCTGCCGCCGGGCCTTACCGCAGTTCAGGCGGCTGCGGCTCCCATCGCCGGCTGCACTGCCCTGCAAGCGCTTCGTGAGCGCGGGGGGTTGCGGGCGGGCCAGCGAGTGCTGGTCATTGGTGCCTCGGGCGGAGTGGGCACGTTCGCGGTCCAACTGGCCACGGCTATGGGCGCCCGGGTCACCGGTGTGTGTAGCGCGGCAAAAGCCGACCTGGTGCGCAGCCTGGGGGTGGAGCGCGTCATCGACTACGCCGGCGAGGACATCGCCGCTGAAGGGCCGGTCTATGACCTCATCATCGACATCGCGGGGCAGCGCCGGTTGTCTCACCTGCGTCGGGCCCTTAACCGCGAAGGCACACTCGTCATCGTCGGTGGCGAAGGCGGGGATCGGCTCACCGGCGGCCTGGGGCGTCAGCTTGGCGCGTTGGTGCTGTCGCCGCTGGTGCGCCAACGGCTGCGTATGCTCGTCGCCAGCGAGCACCACGCGGGCCTGGAAGCCCTCAACGAGTTCCTCCAAGCGGGCACGGTCACTCCGGCCATCGACACCACCTATCCTCTCGAACGTGCTGCTGAGGCGGTGCGCCGCCTGGAGTCAGAGCAGGCGCGCGGCAAGGTGGTCGTCACCGTGTGAGGCCGGCGCCTCGGCTGTCGTGAGGCCCCCACGGGTGGGCAGGCTGCCCGTGGCCCCGGCGGTGCCCGCCTCTTTCCATCGACCAGGTGGGCGGGCCTGACCAAGGAGCACGTGGGGCCCGGTCGTCTCGGTTGCGGTGCGGATGGCCCTCTATGGGGGCCGGCCCCTTGGTTGAAAGTGCCCGGGTGGAGTCTGGCCGTCGGCCATGACCTGCTCAACGGGCTGTGTCGGTCGTATCGTCTGTTCAGGGTGGGTGCGAGGCGGGGCGCACGCGCCGGTTGTCTCGGATGACCAGCGTGAGACCGGCGGCCCTCGGCACGCTCCACCACAGTTGATACCAGAAGACCGCTGCCAGGTGGCTCCACGCCGTGGTGCCCAGTGCGGCCCCGGCCAGCAGCCCGAGGTAAAGCACGGGCAGCGCCGCTGTTGGGGACGTCGGCCTCCCAGGCCCCGGCGGCCACTGTCGGCGCGACGACGGCTATCACCAGGGCGAAGGTGGGGCGGAGGGTTATCGGTGTGGCTGCCGATGTGACGCTGCTGGGGATGGTCATCGCGGCTCGATTTCCCGGTGCGGGGCTCGTCCAATCGGTGGGGTCCACAAGCGGTCAGGCACAGGACTCGCGCCACTGGCAGGCGCGGGCGGTGCAGCAGTTGTTCAAGCTCTGGCACAGCGGACACCACAGGGCGATGCAGCTCAGGCACGACCACACGGCGCCGCAGGCGAACGCGCAAGGGGCGCAGCAGTTGGCGGCGCAGGCGAGGTCGAGGCGGGAGCATCCGCAGGTGGAGCAGGCGCCGGGGCAGTGGCCGCTGTGGGTGCAGTCGGCACCTCGGGTGGCCGCACCGGTGGCCACGGTCAGGGTGTCGGTGTCGGCGCTGGCCAGGAGGTGTGCCCGCCCGGTGGTGGGGTCGAGGCGTAGCAGTGTCGCGCGTCGGCGCACTCCGTGGGGGCGGCGGGCCTCGTAGGACAGGCAGTGCAGTGGCCCGCGGCGCCATGCCAGCGCGGTGAGGTGCCCGCCGTCGGCGATCTGGTGGATGACGCCGCCCAGTTCGGTGGCGTGGCCGTCGACGGCGCTCGTGGGGCGGCGCAGGGCCTCGAGTTCGGGCACGGGGTGGGGCAGTTCGGCGTCGAGGAGCTTTTGGGTGGTGGCGGTGGCGCGGGCGTGCTGCCAGGCGTGGGCCAGCTCGCCTGGGGGGATTGCGCGGGCGCCGGTGAGATCGAGTTGGGCGAGCCAGTCGTCCGTGGCGGGGGCGTTGGGTTGAGCGCGGGCGGCGCGGGCGCCGATCCCGGTGACGATCGCGGCGGCGGTGAGGGCGGCGGTAGCCTGCCCTAGCAGGCCACGGCGGCTCAGGCGCGCTGGTGGACAGGCGCGGTCGCGTTGGCCGGCGGCGGCGGTGGTGATGTGGCGGGCGATGGTCCAGGCGCGTCGGGGGCCAAGCCCGATCAGGAGTCGCAGGCGCAGGGCCAGGCCGCGCACGGCGCGCACCCGGCTGGCGTCGACGAGCAGCAGCAGGGGTTCCTCGCGGCGGGCCGGGCGGGGCAGGCGTTCTAAGAGCGCGCGGGTGTGGGGGGCGTTGCGGTGGGCGACGACCAGCCAGCCGCGGGCCTGGTGGGCCAGGTTGTCGGCGATGGTGGCGCACAGGCCACAGCCGGCGTTGTAGATCAGGATGCGGTGCAACGGTGCCTCCGTGGTGTGAGGGTGGCACGAGCAGTCAGCGCACCGTAGGCCAGATCGGGTGTTGGAGGTGGGCGTTGTCCACAGCGACGTGGCGCGCCCGGTCGCCGAGGGCCGGCGGCGCGGTGGGGCCGCCCAAGCCCGGCGTGGGGCCGGGGTAGGGGCCACGCGCGCGGGTTAGCCGGGCGTGGCGGGCTCCCCTGAGCCGGTCAATGGGGGGAGGGCGGTTCGGAGGTGTCCAACTCGGCGAGGATGGTGTCGAGTTCTTCGTTCATGCGCCGGTCCATGGCGCGTTCGAACTCGCCGAGCACGGTGCTTTCGGCCAGCGGGCGCAGCCGTTGGGCGGTGGCGCTGAGGTGGGCGACCTCCTCAGCGCTGCGCGGCTGGGCGGTGTCGGTGAGGATGTGGCGGCGCACCAGGTCGACGAAGAGGGTGGCGAGGTCGTCGACGCGGCGCTGCACGGTCTGGCTGGCGTCCAGGATCGCCGTCAACGGGATGCCCTCGTTGACCAGGGCCGAGGACGAGGCCAGGAGGCGGCGGTTGAGGTGGGTGAGGCCGCCACCGTCGTCGTCGACGCGGACATAGCCCAATTCTTGGGCGCGGCGCAGGGTGGCCTCGTCGACCTGGCCGGCATAGGCGCGGGAGAGTTCCTCCCAGCTCAGATGCACGGGGGTGGTGTCGGCCCAGGGTTCGGCGACCGCTGATTCCAGGCCCAGCAGTTCGGCCACGCCGCGGCCTTTCTCCCAGGCGGTGAGGAGTTCGCTGACGCCGTCCAGGGTGTGGCCGCGGTCGAGTAGACGTGAGATGAGCCGTAGCCGGGCCAGGTGGGCGTCGTTGTAGTAGCCCACGCGGCCTTCGCGGCGCGGTGGGGGCAACAGTCGGCGTTCCCGGTAGTAGCGCACCGTGCGCACCGGCAGACCAGCGGCGTGGGCGAGGTCGTCGATCCGGTACTCGCGCGGGGGTGCCGGGGTGTCGTTCACGCGCGCCAGCATAGTGGGCCACAACCCTTTCAATGAGCATTGTCATGGTTTACGCTCAAGAATCTGCCAGTTGAAACTGGCTCAATGAACAACGTGGAAAGGTTGTGGCATGGCACCTCCCCACCGCTCCCCCGCCCCACCCCCCGAACACGACAACACACCCCCACCGCAGCGCCACGTACGCATCGCCATCATCGGCTCCGGATTCAGCGGCCTGGGCATGGGCGTCAAGCTGCGCGAGGCCGGCGAAACCGACTTCCTCATCGTTGAGCGCGCCAACGACATCGGCGGCACCTGGCGCGACAACACCTACCCGGGCTGCGCCTGCGACGTCCCCTCCCACCTGTACTCCTTCTCCTTCGCCCCCAACCCCGACTGGCCCCACACCTTCTCGCGCCAACCCCACATCCGCGCCTACCTGGAACAGGTCGCCGACCGCTTCGGGCTGCGCCCCCACATCGCAACCGGCACCGAGGTCTGCCAAGCCCGCTGGGACACCCACGAGGCCCGCTGGCACGTCCACACCTCACACACCACCCTGACCTGCGACATCCTCATCTCGGCCGCCGGTCCCCTAGCGGACCCCGCCCTGCCCGACATCCCCGGCCTCGACACCTTCCCCGGTGCCCTGTTCCACTCCGCACGCTGGAACCACGACGTCGACCTGACCGGAAAACACGTGGCCGTAGTGGGCACCGGCGCCTCAGCGATCCAGATCGTGCCCGCCATCCAACCCCACGTAGGCCACCTCACCCTGTTCCAACGCACCCCCGCCTGGGTGATGCCGCGCGCCGACCGGCCCATCACCAGCCTGGAACGGTGGCTGTTTCGCCGCGTACCCCTAACCCAGCGCCTGGCCCGCGCCGGCGTCTACCTTGGCCGCGAGTCCACCGTGGGCGCCTTCACCCGCCACCCCCGCCTGCTGCGCGCCGCCGAGACGCTCGCCCGCCTGCACCTGCGCCGCCACGTCAGCGACCCGCACCTGCGCGCCAAACTCACCCCCGACTACGTCATGGGCTGCAAACGCATCCTGCTGTCCAACGACTACTATCCGGCCCTGACCCAGCCCAACGTCGACGTCGTAGCCGCCGGCCTCAGCGAAATCCGCGGCGACACCGCCGTGGCCGCCGACGGCACCACCCGCCCAGTGGAAGCGATCATCTTCGGCACCGGCTTCCACGCCACCGACATGCCCATCGCCCACCGCATCGTCGGCGCCGAGGGCCACAGCCTGGCCCAGGCCGCTCACGGCAGCCTGCAAGCCCTGCGCGGCACCACCGTGACCGGCTTCCCCAACCTGTTTTTGATCATCGGCCCCAACACCGGGCTGGGCCACACCTCGATGATCCACATCATCGAATCCCAACTGCGCTACATCATCGACGCCCTCGACCACCTCAACAGCTCCGGCGCGACCGCCCTGCACCCCAGCCGCCACGCCCAGCAAGCCTGGAACGCCGACCTGCAACACAAGATGGACCGCACCGTGTGGGCCCAAGGCGGCTGCGCCAGTTGGTACATCGACGCCAACGGCCGCAACACCACCCTGTGGCCCGGCTCGACTCTGCGGTTCCGCCGCGCCACCCGCCGCCTCGACCCCACCGAATACCAACACCTCCCCCCATCCCCCGAAACCCCGGCCACCGCCAGCGAAGGGAGCCACGCATGACCTCCCCCCACTCCCCCCGGGACACGCGTCGCCACCTGCACCTGCACTCCGCCGACGGCACCCGAATCCACGCCCGCGTCCACGGCCCCGAGCAGGGGCCCACCGTGGTCTTGGTCCACGGCTGGACCTGCTCGGTGGACTTTTGGGACCCCGTGGTGGCGCTGCTGCCCGACACCGTGCGCGTGGTGTGCTACGACCAGCGCGGCCACGGCCACAGCGCCCTGCCCCACACCACCGGCTACAGCACCACCGCACTAGCCGACGACCTGTGCGCGGTGCTCACCGCCACCCTCGCCCCGGGCAGCCGCGCCGTCGTGGCCGGCCACAGCATGGGAGCCATGACCCTGATGGCTGCTGCGCGCCGCCCCGAACTGCGCGAACGCGCCGCGGCTTTACTGCTGGCCAGCACCGGCGCCGCCCGCCTGGTGGAGGCCACGCAGGTGCTGCCGATCAGCCCCCGGTGGCCGCGCCTGCGCGCGGCCGGCCACCGCGCGCTATTGTCGACGCCGCTGCCCCTAGGGCCGGTCACGCCCCTGAGCCGGGCCGCCCTGCGCTACGCGATCATGGGCCCCTACACGCCACGCGCCACCGTGGACCGCTGCGCCCGCATCGTCCACGCCTGCCCGCCCGCCGCGCGCGTGGGCTGGGGGCGCGTGCTGGCCAGCCTCGACTTGGAGGACATGCTGGCCGACGTGGTCGCGCCCAGCGTGGTCATGGCCGGCACTGCCGATCGGCTCACCCCGCCGACACTGGCCCGGCGCATCGCCGAGCACCTGCCCGCCTGCGAACAACTCATCGAGCCTGCCGGCATCGGCCACATGACCCCCCTGGAGGCACCCACCACGGTCAGCCAGACCATCACCGACCTCGTGGATCGCCACCTGCGCCCCCCGCGCCAGGAGCCCACCGAAAGCGTCGAGTCGACCCACCGGGAGCAGCGATGAGACGACGCTCCCACCGACTACAGGGCCAGGTGGCTGTGGTCACCGGCGCGGCCCGCGGCCTCGGCGCGCTGCTGGCCCGGCGACTGGCCCACCACGGCGCCACGGTGGCGCTGGTGGGGCTGGAGCCCGACGAGCTGACCCGCGTCGCCGCCGACTGCGGCGCCCAGGCCAGCGTGTGGCAGGCTGACATCACCGACCGGGCGGCGCTACAGCGCGTGGCTAGAGGCATCGAACAACGCCACGAGCGCGTCGACATCGTGGTCGCCAACGCCGGCATCGCCGTGGGCGGCCCGTTTGTCGACTCCGACCCGGTGGCGTTCAACCGTGTCATCGAGGTCAACCTGCTGGGCAGCATCGCCACGGCGCGCGCCTTCCTGCCCGCCCTGGTGCGCAACAAGGGCTATCTGTTGCAGGTGGCCTCGCTGGCGGCGCTGACTCCCGCGCCGATGATGGCGGCCTACTGCGCGAGCAAGTCGGGGGTGGAGGCGTTCGCCCACGCGCTGCGCCCCGAGGTCGCCCACCACGGCGTCACCGTGGGGGTGGCTTACCTGAGCTGGACCGACACCGACATGGTGCGCGGCGCTGACCAGGAGGAGGGACTGCGCCGGCTGCGCGCGCGACTGCCATGGCCGGCCAACCGGACCTACCCGTTGGCGCCGGCGGTCGAGGCGCTGCTCGCGGGGATCGCGCGCCGGCGCCCCCACGTCTACGGTCAGCGGTGGCTGTCGGGCATGCAGCTCGTGCGGGGCCTACTGCCGGGCCTGGTGGCGCGCTTGGCCAGCCGCGAGGTGCGCCGACTGGAGCCCCAGCTACGCGCAGCCGGCCGGGGCGCGGTGGGCCGCGGCGGAGCCGCCGACACGGCGATACGCGACAGCGCCGACCCGGCGGCGTGACATTGTCCAGGCGCGCGACCGCGCCTGGAGGTGGGGACGACACGCCCGGGCGGATGGTGGCGGTGGGGAGCTGCTGTGGCTCAGCCGAGCAGGGGCTTATGGCCACGGCGCACCGCCGCGGGCGCGCTCGCCTGTCGCGCGCGCGTGCGCCGAGCGTCTAGCGTTTCGGGGGTGAGCGTTGCCCCCTTTTCGCTGCTGTCGTTGCCGGTTTCTGCCCCCGTGTGTGGGTCGTGGCGGTGTCGCTGCGGCCCGTGGCCCGGCCCGGTGGTGGACCGGCGCCATGGTTGAGGCGATCAACGAGCTGATCGCTGCGGCGATGGGCTCGCCGTGGGCGTTGCCGGCCCTGTTCGTGGTGTGCCTGCTGGATGCGTTCTTTCCGGTGGTGCCCAGCGAGACCACGGTGATCGCCGGGGGTGCCCTGGCCGCGGAGGGGCAGGGCCACGTGGTGGTGGTCATGGCGCTGGCCGCGCTGGGCGCGTTCGTGGGGGATCACGTTTCCTATGCGATTGGTCGGGGGTTGGGCAGCCGGGCGAGTGCGCGGCTGCTGCCTGGACGCCGAGGCCAGGCCGCGTTGGCCTGGGCCGGGGCGGCGCTGCGGGAACGCGGCGGGGTGATGATCGTGGCGTTGCGGTTCGTGCCGGGCGGGCGGGTGGCCACCACGCTCACCGCGGGCACGCTGGAGTATCCGTTGCGGCGTTTCAGCGGCTTCGCTGCATTGGCGGCGCTGCTGTGGGCGCTGTACTCGGGGCTGGTGGGCTACTTCGCCGGGGAGGTTTTCGCGGGGAACCATCTGCTGGCGGTGACGGTAGGGGTGGGGTTTTCCCTGGCGATCGGCGTGGGAACCGAGGGGGTGCGTTTTGGACTGCGCCAGCGCCGGCGCGGGCGGGCGGCCTCGGCTGAGCAGGTGCTGTCTTCAGCGGCCAGCAGCCCCGGTTCCGGCGAGGGCCGTGCCTGGTGAGCCGTACCGCCGTGCCCGGCGGTGCTTACGGGCGTGAAGTTCAGCAGGCTTCCCCTGGGGTGGGGGCCGTAGCCACTACCTGCTCCAGCAGTGCCTGACGTACCCAGCAGCGCCACTGGTGAGGTGTCCAGTTCCGTTCCACGGTGAGCAGCGTGTAGGTCTCGGGGCTGAGCAGCATCAGGGCGATGTCGGTGGCGGTGTCGACGTCGAGCCCCGGGCGCAGCGGTGTTTTGGTGGCCAGGGCTTCGATCAGGACCCGCTGGACCGTGCGGCGCTGCTCGATGTTGGTGCGCCAGATGTGGGCCAAATCGGGGTCGACGGCAGCCGCGCCCCGCACGACCTGCAAGAGCGGTGCGGCCCGCCGCAGGATCTGGCCTACTCCGGCGACATGGCGGCGGACCTGTTCGGCGGGCTCGGCCATGGCGAGAGCGTGGCGCAGCCAGGGACGCCCCAGGGGGTCCACGGGCTGGTCGTCTCCGGCGATGGTCAGGTCCAACGCGGCGGCCAGGATGGCCGGTTTGGTCTTGAACGTGTAGTAGACCGTCTGCACACTCACCCCGGCTTGGGCGGCGATGGTTCGGATGCTGGTGGTGGCATAGCCGGATTCGACGAACAGGTGGGCGGCCGTGCGGGCGATCCGCGTGCGGGTGGCGCGGGAGCGGGCGGTGCGCCCGTCTCCGGCGCTGTCGTCGAGGCCGGGGCTGGGGGAGGCGCGACTCATGATTTGACTGTAGCGCGACTACAAATATCTCATTGGAGGATGAGTACAAAAACATGGTGGAGGGAGTGCCCGACCACCCCACTGCCCCTACTTCACCTACCCTCGCACACCCCCCAACCCCGCGCGGCCGCGCGCCCCTCATGCGCGTCCTGATCCTGGGCGGCTACGGGGCGGTGGGGGCGCGGGTCGCCGCCGAAATGCGCGCCCACGGCCATCTCGCGCGCACGGCCGGCCGCGACCCCGCGCGCGCCGATGTGCCCGTGGACCTGAGCCGACCCGAGGCGCGGGACTACCAGTCAGCGCTGGCTGGCATCGACGTGGTCGTCAACGCCGCTGGCGTCGAAGATCCCGACCTCGTCACCGCTGCCACCAGTCGTGGGGTGGCCTTCGTCGACATCACCGCCACCACCAGTTACGTGGCCGCTTTGGAGCGGCTCACCCCCACCGCCCCGGTTTTGGTCAACGTGGGGCTGGCTCCGGGAGTGACCACCCTGCTGGCCGCGGCCCTCCACCGTGACCGTCCCACCTCCAGCATCGACGTAGGGGTGATTCTGGGGGCGGGCGAAGCCCATGGGCGGGCCGCGGTGGCCTGGTCTTATGGCCTGCTTGGCAGCGACTTCCCCGACCCCGCCACCGGCGCGGCGGTGGGTAACCTCACCCAGGGGCGCACCTTCCACCTGCCCGGTTATGGGCGACGCCGCCTCTACCGGGCCGACTTTTGCGACCAGCACACCCTCACCCGCGACCTGGGGGTGGCAGTACGCAGCCATCTCGCCTTGGATTCGCGCGCACTGACCACGGCACTGACCCTGCTGACCCGCCTGCCCGGCGTGCAGCACCTGCGGCTGCCCACAAGGCTGCATCTGCCCGGCCGCGACGACTGGCTGGTGGTGGCCACCACGGCGACCAACGAGAGCAGATGGGCCAGCGGTCGCAACCAGTCCCAGGCCACCGCGCTCGTGGCCTCGCTGGCGGCGACCACCGTCACCGGCCTTGCTCCGGGGGTGCACCACCTGCATCAGCACCTGTCTACCGACCATCTCGCGCGCCTGCCGGGAATCCACCTGGCGGGCGCGCGGTGAGGGGGCTGTTGCGAGCGGCGCGCGGTGGGTCCCGCTGAACCACGGCCCTCCCGGGGCGGCGGCGGTCGTTTCCCGGTGGCCGCGTCCTGTGGCGGGGAAGCGGTGGCGCCCACGACACCGCCGGGGTTGGGGGACTTCCGAGGGAGGTGGCCACTTTGGCATGGTCGATGCCGCGGCAGAAGCCGCCGTGGTGCCAGAAGTGGCCCCACTGGCCCCGCCGCCACGGCGCCACCTTGGCCAATCATGTGGCATTGGTCTGGTTGGGAGGAAAACGCGACAGATAGCTTTAGGTGATCGAGGGGTTTTATAGAGTAGCGCCTTGGGTGTGGTGGGTGCGCCGCGCGGCGGTCCGCAACGGAGGCCGGTGGAGACGCGCTGGGCGTGGCGGGCGTTTTGGCGCAGGCCGGCTCTCGCCCGACGTCACGATGGTCTCCCCTCCCCGCGAGGAACGGGGAGGGGAGACCATCTCCCGGCTGCGGCCAAAAGAGCGGCAGCTCCGTGGCGGTCCTCCGGCTGTGTTCGCACCGTCACGGAGCTGTGAGTGGTGGTCAGGCCGGTGGGGCCGTGGAGTCGGGATGGTCCTGCCCGGTGGTCTCGCCGGCGAGTTGGGCGGCGACGGTGGCGCGGCGGGCGAAGACGTCTTCGCGCATCTCGGCCATCTCTTTGAGGACCTTCTTGCGTTCGCGTTTGGGCAGCCGGTCGATGTAGAGGCGCCCCAGCGTGTGGTCGGTTTCGTGTTGGAGGCAGCGCGCGAAGTAGCCACTGCCGGTGAGGCGCAGCGGTTGGCCGGTCTTGTCGAGGCCGTGCACGGTGGCGTGTTCGGCGCGGGGCAACTCGGCGTGGGGGCCGGGCACCGAGAGACAGCCTTCGTTTTCCACCAGCAGCGGGGTTTGAGGGTCGCGCTCTTCGAGGACGGGGTTGAGGATGTGGCCCACGTGGCGCACCCCGTCGTCATCACGGCAATCGTAGACGAATAGCCGCAGGTCGACGCCGACCTGGTTGGCGGCCAGTCCGACCCCCTCGGCGACGTACATGGTATGGAACATGTCGTTGATGAGGGTGTCTAGGTCGGAGGTGGCGAACTCGGTCACGTCGGCGTTGGGCCGGTGGAGGACCTCCTCACCGACAACGGTGATCGGCAGTGCCCGGCCGCGTTGGCTTTCCGGCGCGAGGTCGGGGTAGGTGTCCACGGGCTCACCTTGGACCTGGACGCGGGTGGGTGGGGCAAAGCGGTCGGAAACGTGCTGCTCGGGCATTGCTGTGTGGTCCTTTAGTGATTCGTGCTGCGGTTGGGTGGCCCGTGGCCACCCGTGGGTGTGACCTTTGGAAACTACCGTGTGATGACGGTGGTGGGCGCCGCGGCGTGGAGCCGGCGACGCTGTGACTCACCACGGTAGTCGGGGCTGGCGTGGGTGGGGCAGCGCTGTGAAAACCGGTGGTTTCCCCTGCCCGAAGCGGCGAGCGCACTGCGCTGACCTGCGCGTCTGCTTGTTTTGTGCGCGCAGCGCGACCTAGCGTGTCTACTCGTGGGTCCGACGTGGGACCGCAGATGCCGGTGGGGTGGGTGAGGGGTTGTGAGCGACACGATCAGTCAGGCACTGACGGCGTTGAGTAATCCGACGCGGCGTGAGCTGGTGCGGCTGTTGTTGGAGTTGGGGCCACAGCCGGTGCAGCCGTTGGCTGCGCATTTCGAGATGCGTCGTCCCAGTGTCTCGGAGCATTTGAAGGTGTTGCGGGGCGCGGGGTTGGTGGGCGAGGAGCGGCGGGGACGCCAGCGCGTCTACCGGCTGCGCACGGGGGCGCTGCTGGAGGTGGTGGAGTGGTTGGCCCCCTATGAGCGGTTCTGTCGCCGCCAGCCGGCGGAGGCGGTAGACGGCAGGGGCAGCGGGGCCTGTGCCGGCCCACCAACGGCCAGCGATAGCTGAGGGCGGCACCCCGGTGGCGGCGGGTGCTAGCGAAACCAGGCGTTGCCTTCGGTGAGGCAGCGCACGAGGTAGTCGCGCAGCGAAACCGCGGCCAGGCGCCGCTGGTCGGTCTCGTGGTCCCAGACGATGATGGCGGGGCCGTAGTCGGTGTAGGCGTAGGCGAACTGGGGGCCCATGTCGGTGTCGCCGAAGAAGATCAAGGCGTCGAAGGGAGCGTAGAGCTCCACGGAGTCGGGATCGGCGCGCATGGCGAGGTTGTCTTCGGCGATGCGCTGGGCGGGCCAGACGATCGCGTCACCGTAGTCGTTGGTGACTCCGTCGGTCTCGCGTAGGAGGCCGGCTAGTTCCAGGGGCAACGCCATCCCGAGCGCTTTTTCGATGCCCACGAGCACCGCTTCGTCGGCAGGCTCGGGCAACTCCGCCTCGGGGTAGAGGTCACCGATCAGTTCGCGCCACACACTTTGAATCATCACATGATCAGTAGAGGGGTCGTAAAAGCTCTTGATCGGCGATTCGCTGATTAGTGACCAGATTGGTCCCGATCGCCACCGACGCCGATCTGGGCTCGATCGTATCCTGGCAGGATCGTGCAGGGAGACATTCGGCTGGAGTCGGGCCCTGACGCGGTGTGACGGGCGTCATCGCCGGCTCCGACAATGACGCCCGTGGGGCGGTCTACTGCACGGGTAGGGCCTTGCCGTGTTCGGATTCGGGGCGGGGGCCGACGATGCGGCGCTGCTCGGCGGGGATGGCCACGTCGTTGATGCTGGCTTCGCGACGGCGCATCAGCCCATGGTCGTCGAACTCCCACAGTTCGTTGCCGTAGCTGCGCCAGGTTTGGCCGAACTCGTCGTGGCACTCGTATTGGAAGCGTACAGCTATGCGGTTGCCGCGAAAGCCCCACAGTTCCTTGCGTAGCGCGTAGTCGAACTCCCGTTTCCACTTGCGGGTCAAAAAGTCGATGATTTCGTTGCGTCCGATGATGAACTCGTCACGGTTACGCCAGACGCTGTCTTCGGTGTAGGCCAGGGCTACCCGTTCGGGCTCGCGGGTGTTCCAGGCGTCTTCGGCGGCTTGGACTTTGCGCAGCGCACCGGCCTCGTCGAAAGGTGGCAGGGGCGGGCGAGCGGTCATGATTCCTCCCAACAAGAAGAGAACGCACGTTCTCTCGGGTTGTGCGTTATCGTAGAGAACGATCGTTCTTCAATGCAAGGTAGGGATGTCATGGACGTAGACACGGCCCACGAGCGGGTGCTCGAAGCCGCGGAAACCCTGTTCTACAGCCATGGCATCCAAACCGTAGGCATGGACGCCATCCGCGCCGAGTCAGGGGTCTCCCTCAAACGGCTCTACCAATGTTTCCCCGCCAAAAACACGCTCGTCGCCGCCTATCTCCACCGCCGCGACGCCCGATGGCGCCGTGACCTCAGCGACTTCGTCGCCGCCCACCCCACGCCGGCCCCGCGTGTCTTAGCGGTGTTCGACTTCCTCGACCGCTGGTTCGCCTCCCCCGACTTTCGCGGCTGCGCCTTCATCAACGCCTTGGGCGAGCTCGGCGGCACCTCCGAGGAGGTGCGCCTCGCCGCCCGCGACCACAAACAGCGCCTGCACGCCCAAGTCGACACGTGGCTGCGCGAAGACGGCATCACCGCGGCCAACGCCGCCTCCCACCTCCTGCTGCTCATCGACGGCGCGATCGTCTCGGCAGCCACCGGCCTCAACCCCCACGCCGCCCAGCAAGCCCGCGCCGTGGCCGCCACCCTGCTGCCCCTGTAGCTACGCCGCTGCCCCACCGCCTCCGGGCAAAGACCTCACCCCCACAGATGTCGCATGCGACGACCGTCTCGACCGTGACTGGCTCTAGGAGCATGTTGTCCACCGGCGCTACTGGAACCACGACCACGCCCAGGCACCCCCGGACACCCCAGGGCGCCTACGAGCGCCACAGCAGCGATGGTGGGCCTTGCACGCGCTGTCGGCGATAGATCGCGGACCCTGGCCCACCTGGCCGATGTCGAGACGACACATGGCGCCGGTCAGGGGGTGGCAACGCAGCCGCTGCGGAGCATGATCGAGTGGAGAGGGATGCTGCCCACCCCCGACGCCCCCCGCTTCAGCTTCGCCCCAGCCGCTCCCCCCTCGATGGAGCGCGCCTCGCGCCTGCCGCGCATACACCTCTGACTCGTGAGGTGACTCACGTCACGACACAGGAGGGGTGGGGCTGGAATTTCACCGCCTCCGTGTGGTGTTGTGGAGGGTGCGGACGGTGCGGTAGCAAGTGTCCCCCGGGCTCCAACCACTGCCTTCGCGGAATACCGCGCCCGCCGCCCCACCGTGGAGGTGGGGCCACGGGCGGCCTTCGGAGCCGCGTTGCGCCACGCGCCGTGAGGCGACCGCCGTACCGTCCGCCCTTGACCCGCACCGGCCCGCCACCCGCAGGTGGCGGGCCGGTCACCGTTGGGGACCGAATGCGTGGGCTTGACGCACCCACCGCCCCCCTGGATTTCCCGATCACCTGGCCTGGCGCAGCCGCCCCTACGGAAGCGCATACGCCCCGGCCCAGCCCTCGGCCGACAGCACCGACAGTATGGGGGCTTTCCCGCGCTCGAAGAACACTCCTATCAGCCCTCCACTCCAGGCACGCCCTAGGGGCGACGGTGAAGACCCCGGGCGGCCACCGCCCGGCGGGAGTTAGCGGCGCACGTTGTACATCCCGTCGATTTCCTCGGCGAAGGCCCGCAGGATCGTGTCGCGGCGCAACCGCCCATCGGGCCGCACCAGCCCGTTGGCGACACTGAACTCCTCGCCCAACACCTGGAACACCTGGATGGCCGCTGCCGGCCCCACGGCGGCGTTGGCCCGCTCCACCGCCTGCTCGACTTCGGCCACCAGCCGCTGGTCGCCAGCCACCTCCTGGGGCGGTGTCGACAACGGCACCCCGTTGACCAGCCGCCAGTAGTCCAATTGGTCGGGGGAGACGGTGATGAGCGCTCCCACGCAGGGCCGCCCATCGCTGATGATCACCACCTGGCTGACCAGCGGGTGCTCGGCCAGCACCCGCTCCAACTGGGCCACCTCAGCCGCAGTGACCGCCCCCGGAGTGGCCTCGCCCCCGCCCGTGTCCTGGGCCGCCGGCGCCCCAGCAGAGCGCGCCACCTGACGCTGGTGCAGCACCAGGTGTCCCTCCTCGTCGAGGGAGCCCACAGCGCCGGTGGCCACCCATTCCGGCGGTGGGGTGAGCGCCGTGAGGTCCCCGCCGCCGTGGTAGTAGCCCACAAACGACGGCTCGCCGCGCACCAGCACCTCACGGTGCGGGCCGATGCGCACCTCCATGCCGGGCAACGGCCGCCCGACGGTTCCCACCCGGTTGGCGCTGGGGTCGCTCAACGTGCACGCCCCGCCGGTCTCGGCCACCCCGAAACCGGCCACCACGGGCAGGCCCGCGCCGCAGTAGAAGTGGGCCAGCCACGGCGGCACCACACCCCCGCCGCAGACGATGAGGCCGACCCGGCCACCCACGGCGTCGCGGAAGCGGGCATAGAGCCATTCCGACATCGCTCGCGTCACACGCCGCCACGGCCCGAAACGCCGCTGTTGACTGGCTTCGATGGCCAGTTCCACTCCGGTGGCAAAGGCCGAGGCGCTGTCGCGGCCACCGGACTGGTAGCGCTGGGCGGCATAGATCCGTTCCAGCAGCGCAGGGGTGGCCAGCAGCACCGTGGGACGAAACAGCCGCGCCTGGCTGTCGAGGGGGACATGAGGGGCGGGAAACCCCACTGGGACCTGCGCCATGAGGCAGGCCACCACGGCGGTGAGTCCGAACACGTCGGCCGGCGGCAGGTGCATCAGCACGCGGGGAGAGGCCGGCGTGCCCGCTCCCCCCGAGGCGAGCACGCCGATGCTGCGCTGGGCGCTGGTGAGCAGGTTGGCGTGGCTGAGGACGACGCCGGCGCCCTGGCGCGTATGACCCATCGGGTAGACGATGGCGGCGGGGTCGGCGCGCGTGGTTTCCTCGCGGCGAAACCGCACGGCCGAGGCGTCCATGTAGGCGCCCAGCCGCGCGATGGGTTCGGTGCCGTGGTCGTCGTCGAGGCGCCACACGCGCGCGAGGTCGAGTAGTTCCCGCTGGAGCGCGGCCACGGTCTCGGCGTGGCGCCCTGGCTCCAGCACGACCGCCGCGGGCCGACTATGCCGCAGCAACCTCGATACGCGCGCCCGCGACCAGCCCGGGTGTAGCGGCACGACGATCGCGCGCACGGCCCAGGCGGCGCAGGCGAGCACCGTCCACTCATAGCGCGGGCCGCACACGAGCGCTACCCGGTCGCCGGCGCCGACCCCGGCGGCGATGAGCCCTTTGGCGACTGCGCTGACCTCGCGCTGAAACGCGGCGGCCTCGACGGGCTGCCAGCTTTGGGAGGTGGGACGCAGCAGCAGTGGAGCTTGGGGGGCGTGCTGGGCGTTGTGGTAGGCCACCTCCCCCAGCGACTCCAACCGCGGTGTCGGCAGCGCCGGTTCCGCCCGAGACTGGCCCATGGCGTGGTTACTCCTTGTGTCTTCATGGCCGCGTCGCGACGATGCAGGCTGGCGCATTCACTGCTCCGCCAGCAGGGTGCCCCCTGTAGGGCACACGTGTGTCACCTTAGGGCAATACGGGGACGCCTCGACACCGTCGGTGAGGGGCCGGCGTCGAGGTTGACCACGGCCCGGTCCTGGCTGGGACCGGGCCGCAGGCGTTGGCGGGAGTGGGGGCACACGCCGCGCCGAGGGGGCGGGGCTTAGAGCCAGCCACGGCGCCCGGCGATGCTACTGATCCACTGGTGTAGGTAGTCGGCCCAGTCGGTGTGGGAGAACGCCTGGTGGTCGACGGTGAAGGAGTGGAAGGTGTCGCGGCCCTCGGAGAACAACAGGCCGGGCTTTTTGTCCATTTCCAACACGACGTCGACGGCGCGCTCGTCGCTGATGAAGGTCAACTCCAGCTCGTTGAGTCCTTGGTAGTGCGGCGGGGCGTAGAACTCGATTTCTTGGTAGAAGGGCAGCCGCTGGCGGGTGCCGCGTACGTGACCGCGTTCCATGTCGGCGTTTTTGAAGCGGAATCCGATGCGGCCCAGCGCGTCCAGGATCGCCTGTTGGGCGGGCAGGGGGTGGACCGCGACGGGGTCCAGGTCGCCGGGGTCGATCGCCTTGGCTATCCGCAGTTGGGTGTTGACACCGAGGTTCATCTTGTGCAGGTGCACCCCCTGATGGGTGGTCACCGGTGTTTCCCAGGGCACCCCCAACTCGAAGGGCACGGTGTAGCGCGCACCGGCACGCAGGTCGAGTTCCCCGCCGATCTGTTGGCGGTGGAATTCGATGTCTTGCTGGTACTCCTGGTCGCCGGACTCCACCTCGACCTTGGCCTGTAGCCCCACGGTGAGCGCGTCGACCTGCTGGTCGACGTCGCCGCCTTCGATGTGGACCTCACCGGCCACGACCGAACCGGGCACGACGTTGGCGTCGCGAAGCACCGTCTCTACCGAGGCGCCGCCAAATCCCAGTCCGGCCAACAGGCGTTTGAAAGCCATAGCCTCGCTCCTTTTTCCGCCCGGCCCCGCCTGGGCGGAAAAAGGAGCCGGGCCGTCGTGTTCCACGACTACGGTGTTGTTCGTGTCCGCCCATGCATGCACAGACGTACCACGTCAGCCCAGGGTTCCCAGCGTAGGCAGCGGTTTCGTCGCTTCACCGGCCGCGTCGGCGGTGTGACGCTAGGCAGGGACGCCGGCGGGGCGCCGCCCGAGGGTGCAAAAGGCGACGGTGGCGGCGATCGCGGTGGCGGCCATCACCACGGTCATGCTGGTCAGGCTCGCCTCGCCGCTGGGGGTGAACCCGGCGAGCGCGGCCAGCCCGCCCCCCAGGGCGAACTGCAACGTGCCCACCAGTGCTGAGGCGGTGCCGGCCACAGCGGGCTCTTGGCTGGAGATGGCCGCTGAGGTGGCGTTGGGCATGATGCCGCCGGCCCCCAGCATCATCACCATGAACGCCACCGTCACGGTGACTAGGGTGGCGGTGCCGGTGAGGTCGAGCACGGCCAGTGCGGCGATGGCCGCCAGGAGGGTGGCCAGCGCCGCGCCCAGGCGCCCTCTGATGCTCACGCGGCCGATCAACGCCGCGTTGAGTTGGGTGCTGCCCACGAGCGCGATCGCGGTCAGGGCGAAGATCAGGCTGAACTGTTGGGCGGTGGCGCCGAATTCGTTTTGGGCGACGAAGGAAAACGCCGAGACGTAGGTGAACATGGCGGCAAAGCCCAGCGCCAGGGTCAGGGCCGGCCCCATGAAGCGCGCCTGGCTCAGCAGGGTTGCCACCGTGCGCAGCAGGCTGGCGGCGCTGACCGGGCGGCGTTGGTGCCGCGGCAGGCTCTCGGGCAGGCGCAGCCACACCAGCGTCACGCTCAGCGCACTGACCGCGCCAATGACGGCGAACGACACTTGCCAGGGGCCCACGAGCAGGAGTTGGCCGCCCAGCACGGGCCCCAGCATGGGGGCCACGCCGATGACCAGCATGAGCCGGGAGAAGAAGCGGGCGGCGGCGTCACCGTCGAAGAGGTCGCGCACGACGGCGCGCGAGACGACCGCTCCGGCGGCGCCGGCGATGCCTTGGATGAAACGCAGCACCACGAACGCCCCGGCTGAGGGCACGAACATGCAGCCCAGGGCGGTGAGGGTGAAGACGATCCCCCCGACGATCAACGGCACGCGCCGCCCCCAGGCATCGCTCATAGGGCCGATCACGAGCTGTCCGAGCGCCATGCCGACCATGATCGCGGTCAAGGTGAGCTGGATCTGGGATTCGGGGGCGCTGAGGTCGGCGGCGATTTGGGGCAGGGCGGGCAGGTAGAGGTCGGTGGCCAGGGGCCCGGTCGCGGTGAGCATGCCCAGGATCACCACCAGCAGCGCCGTGGAGCGGCCGGTGCGGGGTAAGTCCGCGGCGGTGGGGGCGGCTACATCGGTCTGCGTGCTCACAGAGGTCTCCTCGCGAAGAAAAGGTGGGGAGGTCACTGCGGCGCATTGGCGCCATGTGGCTGCAACGGCGCTGAGACGTCGACCATGCCCGCCACCGGCGGTGATGTGCGTTACGCAGGCGTGAGCTGCGGCGATGCGGCGGGGGTTAGGGCTTGCGCGCCACCCCGCACAACAGCAGGTGTTGGTCGTTGCGGAGGTGTTCGGGCGGGGGGCCGTCGGGCCACCAGTGCGGCAGGAACCCCACGCCGGGTTCGACGAGGTCGGTGCCCTCGAACAGGGCGGTGATCTCCTCGCGGCTGCGGAACCGGCCACTGCCCAGCCCTCGCAGGCACACCTGCTCGGTACGGCGGGCCTGTTCGGCGAAGGCGCCGCCGGGGTTGAAGAAGTGGGAGATGGCCATCATCGATCCCGAGGGCAGCCGGTCCAGGTAGGAGCGGACCAGCCGGTGGGGCTCGTCGGTGTCGTCGAGGTGGTGGATGATGCTGATGAGCAGTAGGCCCACCGGCTCGTCTAGGCGCAGCAGGCGTTGGGTGGGCTCGGCGGCGAAGACCGTCTCGGGGGCGCGGATGTCGGCCACGACCACCCCGGTCTGGGCGTTTTCTTCCAGCATGGCGCGGCCGTGGGCCAGCACGATCGGGTCGTTGTCGACGTAGACGACGCGGGCGTTGGGGGTGACGCGCTGGGCGGCCTGGTGGGTGTTTTCCATCGTGGGAAGGCCCGCGCCCAGGTCGAGGAACTGTTCGATTCCCAGCCGGCAGAAATAGCGGGTGACGCGGATCAGGAATTCCCGGTTGTCTTTGCACACCAGCGGCATCTCGGGAACGAGATCACGGACTTGTTCGGCCAGGTCGCGGTCGACCTGGAAATTGTCTTTCCCGCCCATCATGGCGTCGTAGGACCGTGCGACCGAAGGGCGGGTCATGTCGATGTCGGGGGGAGAGGTCGCCGTAGATCCGGATGTTCTCGGGATGCTCTTCATGGGGCGATCCTTCCATAAAGCCTACAGCCACCTCCAGGCACCGCCCCCTACCACACCAAAAGCACTTTTTGTCCAATTCGATGGTGATGTGAAAATCCATTCTTTTGGTTCACGAATAAGGTTTTGGGGTGCAAGGCGCGCCTGCTGCCCTGCGCCCATTTCGGCAAGCAGCGCCTATCTGCACCCCGACCCATTCCCGCCCGCTCTTTACCGAAAAGAGCACGGACTCCCCGATGCTCGCCCAGCGGCGCCGCCCCCACCTCCAGCACCTCCCCCGAGCTGCCCCCACCAGAGCAGGCCCCACGGGAACCCGCGGCCGGCTGCGGCGGACCCGCCGGCGGCGACTCCCAGACGCGGCACCGCCCCTACGGCCACTGATTAGGCAATATCGCTGCCAGCAAACACGTGATCACGTATAGTCGTCGACGCTGGTATGAAACCAACGTCACAAGGAGCGTTATGCCTACCCTCCGTCGGATCGCCGCTGTCGTCGCTACGACCTCGGCCAGCCTGGCCGGCGCCGCCTTCCTGGCCAGCTCAGCCCACGCCAGCGGCGGGCTTCTGGGCCCGCTGAGCGGCATCCTCAGCGACCGCCGGGTCAAAACCGACGTCACCGGTGTCGACTGGAGCCGCTAGCGGTGGGTCGCAACGACCAGGGCCGCCCCGACACCGGGGCGGCCCGCCCCCAACCCCCCGCCCCGGTCAACGGCTTCGAGGTCCTCACCAAGCTCGCGGCGCTGCCGGTGAGCACATGGCGCTACGACTGGGAACCCGAGCACGTGCGCCACCTCGGGCCCATGGCCCAGGACTTCCACGCCACCTTCGGACTGGGCGAGACCACCACGACGATCCCAATGGTGGACGCCAACGGCGTCGTCATGGTCGCGGTCCAAGCGCTGCACCGCCTCGTCACCGACCTCCGCGAGGAGGTGGCCCACCTGCGCCACCAACTGGATCAGGTCCACGCCACCGGCGCACCCCCCGCCACCCGCGAAGCGACCGACCCCGCCCAGCCCGACTGATCCGTGCCCGCTTTCCGTTGGCGCCTCACCTGGCCCCGCGCCGGCCCCCTCGGGTGAGGCGCCGCCGCAGACGGAGGCGCCGCCCGGCACTGTCGCCCCTCGGCTGTAGCGCGCTCGCCTCTGGGCAGGCAAGGCCGGCGATCCGGTGGCCGGCCCCAGCACCACCAGTGGAGCCCCTGTCGTGCCGCGTCACAGCACTGCGGCCAGCGCCTGCTGAGCGCACCGACGCAGCATCGCCACCAGCGCCGGCACCGGCTCCTGAGCCCGCGCCCGGTGCACCAGGTAAATATCGCGCGCCAAGGCCACATCGGCCAAGGACCGCGCCACCCAGCCACCGGCCGGGGCCGCCCCCACGATGGTGCGCGGGATGAGCCCGATACCGATCCCCGCCCCGATCAACGCCAGCGCCACCTCATAGTCACGGGTCTCGTAGGCCACCTTGAGCTCGACCCCCAAAGCGCCGGCGCTACTGTCGAGCGCCACCCGATTGGGCACCCCCGGCGCACCACAGATCCACTCCTGGTCGGCCAGCTCAGCCAGCCCCACCTCAGGCCCGGCGGCAGCCGGGTGATCGGCCGGCACCACCAGCAGCAACGGATCAACCAACAGCTTCTCCCGCCGCAGCCGCGAGCGCTGTAGCCCCGGTAGCGCCACCCCGGGATAGCGGTGCGTAATGAGCAAGTCGATATCGCCGGAGGTGACATAGGCATAGCCCCCCGGCGGCTCCACATCCGACAACGCCAACCGCACATGCGGATGGGCCTGGCCAAAAGCCGCCAACGCCGCCGGCACCAAAATCTTGCCCGCACTGGGGAACGCGCCCAGCCGCACCAACGGCGGCTGGGCCCCCACTCGGGCCCGCACCGCCGCCTCGGCATCGCGCAACTCCCCCAACACCCGCTCGCCGTGGGCCAGCAGCACCTGCCCCGTATCCGTCAACGTCACCCCGGCACGGCCGCGCTCCACCAGCGCGCACCCCACCTCCCGCTCCAGCTTGCTCAACTGCTGCGACACCGCCGGCACGGTAAACGCCAAGCGTTGCGCGGCAGCCGTGAGCGAACCGGCATGGGCAACCTCAACCAGCACCCGCAGCCGCTGAGCATCCACCCCCACCCGCCACCCCCTAAAGCTATGCTTAACCTCGTTAAGCAACCACAACTTTAACTTAAGGACTGTGGTGGGCACAGTGGAAATATGACACCCAGCACCCCAGCAGCACCCGCCAGCCACGCCCCCACCAGCGCCGACGTGGCCGCAGCCGCCGACCGCATCGCCGGCTACGCGCGCCACACCCCCATCCTGCGTGCCCACCTCAACGGCCGCCCGCTGCTGCTGAAGCTGGAACACCTACAACTCACCGGCGCATTCAAACTCCGCGGCGCCCTCAACGCCCTCATGGCCGGCCCACCCACCGACCACATCATCACCGCCTCCGGCGGCAACCACGGGCTGGGCGTGGCCACCGCCGCCCGCCTGTTGGGCCGCCAGGCCACCGTCTACCTGCCCGAAACCACCCCCGAGGCCAAAACGCGCCGCCTGGCCCGCACCGGCGCCGAACTCATCAGCGTGGGCCAGCACTACGCCCACGCCGCCGACACCGCCCAGCAGCGCGCCCGCACCGACGGCCTGCACTACCTGCACGCCTACGACGACGCCCAGGTCATCGCCGGCCAAGGCACCCTCGGCCGCGAGATCGCCGCCCAAGCCCCCGACTGCGACAGCATCGTCGTCGCCGTGGGAGGCGGCGGGCTGGCCGCCGGGGTGCGGCTGGGGGCAGATCCCGCCACCACCGTGGTCGCCGCCGAACCCCGCGGCTGCCCCACCCTGCACGCCGCCCTGGCCGCCGGCGCTCCCGTGGAGACCAGCGTGGACTCGGTGGCCTCTTCGGCGCTGGGCGCCTCCCGCCTGGGAACCCTGCCTTATACGGTCATCAGCCACCACCCCATCCACCCCACCCTCGTTGACGACGACCAGATCGTGGCCGCCCGCCAGCGTTTGTGGGAGGAGTTCCGCCTCGCCGTCGAACCAGCCGCCGCCGTACCGCTGGCGGCCTGGCTCGCCGGCGCCGTGCCCGGCGCCCTGCCGTGCCTAGTGATCTGCGGCGCCAACGCCGACTGGACCCCACACGAGGGGTAAGGCCTCGTTACTGGCGCGGGAATCGACCACCAGGGCGCTGCCCGGGCCCCATGAGGCGTTCCTGGCGGCGGAAGCCACGGAGAACACAGATCACTCAAGCAACACCCTCCCGCCAGTACCGCCCCCGATATCACCCCACGACCGTAGGGCCAGGACGGGGCCGCGGTTCCCCAGGCTGTCCCCCGGGCCGCCACAGGCGCAGTCACAGGCCGAACGCGGCAGGATACCGAATGGTGCCGGTGGGGATGGGGCGGGTGTCGTCGAGCGCCATGGCCATCATGGCCTCGTCGGGCACCTCGAAGGGAACGTGGATACCCAACCGAGAGGCCACAGTGAAGCCAAACCGCGGATAGTAGTCAGCATGGCCCAGGACAACAACGAGGTTCTCCCCCCTCGCCTGGGCGGCGTCCAAGGCGGCGCGGATGGCGGCGGAGCCGGCGCCGGTGCGCTGGAGCGAGGGCAGCACCGCGCACGGCGCTAGAGCGAGGGCGGGGGCGCCGTCGACCCGGCATCGCGTGAGCAGAGCATACCCGACCGGACTACCGTCACCGGTGGTGGCGATCATCGACAGGCCCTCGATCCACGCCGTGGGGTCGGCGCGCAGGGCGTCGACGAGGTCGGCTTCCTCAGCGGTAGGGAAGGCGGCCAGGAGGATGGCGCGGATGGCGGGGATGTCAGCGGCGGTCTCGGGGCGGGTGATCCATGTCATCGTGGTAGTCCCGTTTCCACTGGAGACGATGGCGTTCGCGACACGGGGGGCGACGGAGGTCATCTCAGTCTCGAGGGCAAGGACACCGCCGGGGCGAGCAAGCGGCGCCAGGCTCGCTGGACGGTGTCGAAGCCAACCGAGTATATCGACGCCTCGGCCCAGCTCACGTCGAAGCTGCGATCGGGAAATGGAAGCCGCCCCATCGAGGGGGTGGCGATCGTGACCTGTTCGCCCAGACACTGGCGTGCCGCCTGGGCTGCCCGGCGGTCCACGAAGGACTGGCGACCGGCTATCTCGCTAACGCCGGCCCACCGGTGAGCTCCTGCTCGATGCGCACCGCCAAATCCACATCCACCACCGTCACCCCACCTTCCCGAGGCGAGGCCACCCGCAGCACCCGCCCCGCCGACGTGGTCGACGTCGACACGTGGTCACGGTCGGCGCCGGCCACCCGCGCCGCCGTGGCCTCCACATCGCCGTACTCGCGCGGGGCCGCCCGCGCCAGTCCCCCGTGGTCGTACTCCCAATGCACCAAACTCGCCAGAGCCACCGAGATCTCGTTGTCGCTCAACCGACGCATGATCGCCTCCTGGCCGTACCACTGTGACCACGCACATCCACGACAAGACGATCCCGCTACCCTACCGCCGGCGGGCCTACACCCCCTCATCACGGCGGTGCTGCTCACCCTCCAGCCGCTGCCGCAGCGCCCGCACCTCAGCCGTCAACGCGGCCACCTGGTCCTGGGTCGCGGTGGCCGTCTCCTCGGTTTCTCGCACCCGCTCGGTGAACCACGAGGCCAACGTCCCCGTCACCACACCCAACAGCGCGATCCCGGCCAAGAACAACGTCATCGCCACCAGCCGCCCCGAGACGGTCACCGGATAGTAGTCGCCATAGCCCACCGTGGTCACCGTCGTGGCCGCCCACCACAACGCATCCCCCAAACTGTCGATATTGGCCCCCGGCGCGCCCCGCTCAGCGTCCAACACCGCCACCGCCGCGCAAAACACCACCAGTGCCGTCACCACCGACACATACATGCTGACGTTGCCACGCAAGCTCACCGAGAACCGCCGGTTCAGCAACTGCACCACGTGAATCAGCCGCAACGCCCGCAACGGCCGCAACAACGGCAACGCGATGATCAGCAGATCGAACCAGTACTGCTTGACAAACCGCCACCGCTGCTGGGCCAACACCAAACTCACCGTGTAGTCCACCGCGAACAGCGCCCACACCAGCCACGTCGTAAACCGACACGCCTCCCGCCACGGCTGGGCACTGTGCGGGTCAATGATGGGCCACGCCCAGGCCCCCAAGAAGATCAGCGCCGCCGCCGCAAGGGGAAACTCAGTCCGGCGACGCCACGACTCCAAAGCTGACTCGTTGATCATGACCACCATCGTCGGGGGCAACCGCCCCCAACACCAACCCCACCTCAGACCGGTATGTTCGGTTTGTGCGCATGGCCACAGCAGGTGGCCCCCGACAGCCAAGGAGGATGGGTGCTCTACGACACGGTTCGGCGACTGGCCGGGGTCATTGCAACAGTGCTCTACCGCCCCACCATCGAAGGACGCGACCACGTCCCCAGCACCGGACCCGTCATCTTGGCCAGCAACCACCTGTCGTTTTCCGACCACATCGTGATCCCCCTGGCCGTATCACGCCGCGTGCGCTTCCTCGCCAAATCGGAATACTTCACCGGTCCCGGCCTCAAAGGACGCCTCTCCAAAGCCACCTTCGAAGCCCTCGGCGCCGTGCCCGTCAAACGCGGCACCAACCGCGACGCCATGACCTCCCTGCACACCGGCCTCGACCTGCTCGCCCACGGCGAAGCCTTCGCCGTCTACCCCGAAGGCACCCGCTCCCGCGACGGACGCCTCTACCGAGGCCGCACCGGAGTGGCCTATCTCGCACTCACCTCAGGTGCCCCCGTCGTCCCCGTCGCCCTCCTGGGCACCCAAGACCTCCAACCCATCGGCACCCGCATCCCCCGCATCCGCCCCATCACGGTGCGCTTCGGCCCCGCCATGGACTTCTCCACCGGCTACGACCACATCAAACCCAGCAAAGCCCGCCGCGTCGTCACCGACGACATCATGGACGCCATCGCCGCCCTATCCGGCCAAGAACAAGTCGAGGCCTATAACACCTACCCTCCCACCGACGACCCCACCTAACCCCCAGTCCTCGCCGCTACGACGCCATCACCTCAGCCATCCACGCCTGCACCGCATCGGCCTCCCGCGGCAACGCCGCCGACAACACCCGACGACCCGACGACGTCACCACCACGTCGTCTTCGATACGCACCCCGATACCCCGCAGCTCCTGCGGCACCGTCACATCATCAGGCTGAAAATACACGCCCGGCTCCACCGTCAACACCATGCCCGGCTGCAAATCCGCCTCCAAATGGCACTCGGTACGCGCACTGGCACAGTCATGCACATCCAACCCCAACATGTGCCCCGTGCCATGCAACGTGTACCGGCGCTGCAACCCCAACTCCAGCACCCGCTCCACCGGACCCTCCAACAGCCCCCACGCGATCAACCCCTCAGCCAACACCCGCTGCGCCGCCTCATGGAACGCCCGAAACGCCCGCCCCGGCGCCACCGCGGCAATCCCCGCCTCCTGCGCGGCATACACCAACTCATACACCTGCCGCTGCACCGGCGTGAACTCCCCCGACACCGGCAGCGTGCGCGTCACATCAGCGGTGTAGAGCGTGTCCATCTCCACCCCGGCATCCAACAGCAACAGATCCCCGGCACGCACCGGCCCGTCATTGCGCATCCAATGCAACGTGGCCGCATGCGCCCCGCACGCAGCGATCGTGCCATAGCCCACATCATTGCCCTCGACCCGCGCCCGCCGAAAGAACGTCCCCTCCACATACCGCTCCGAGGTGGCCTGCGCCTGCGGCAACTCCCGCACCACATCGACAAACCCACGCACCGTCGCATCAACCGCGCGCTGCAACTGCCCGATCTCCCAGTCATCCTTGACCAGCCGCGCCTCATGCAACGCAATCCCCAACTGCGCGTCACGCTCGGCAGCCACCCGCTCCGTCTCACCGCGCTCCTGCCCACTCCCCTCCTCACCACCACGCACCTGCGCCAACACCTGCTCCACCTGCGCATCATGGCCCCGCACCACCCGCGTGGGCACCGCCGGCGCCTCCCGCAACACCTGCGGCAACTCCCGCACGTCCCGCGTGGCCACCCCCAACATCCGTGACGCCTCCGCAAGACTCGCCCGACGCCCCGCCCACAACTCACCATGACCATCGAGCCAAAACTCACCATTGTCCCGGTTAGACCGGGGCCGCACATACACCGTCACCTCATGGCCGCCCCCCGCACGCGGCTCCAGCACCAAACACCCCTGCTCAGACTGATCCCCCGTGAGATAGGCATAGTCACACGAAGCCCGAAACGGATACTCCGTGTCGTTGGAGCGCGTCTTCAACGTCCCCGCCGGCACCACCAGCCGCTCACCGGGAAACCGCGCACTCAACGCCGCCCGCCGCTTAGCCGCATACGGCGCCTGCTCCACCAACTCCACATCGCGACGCTCCGTATCGGCCCACCCCGTGCGCATCCACGCCGCCAACTCCTCAGAAACACTCTGATAAAACCCATTCTTACGCGGCGTGAACACCGGAGCCGCCCCCGCACCCTCGTCGCCGGACTCACTGTGACGCTGCTGCTCACTCACGACTCAACGCTCCATCCTGACCTACCCCGTGGGCCGGCCCCACCAGGCACCGCCAGCCCCTTCCCTCACCCATGGTAGGAGCCCACCCCACCCACGACAGGCCACCACCCACCCCCCACCAGCCCCGCTACCATGCCCCAATGGAGTTTCGCCAGCTCGTCGCCGCCCGCCACATGGTGCGCCGCTTCGACCCCCACCGCCCCGTCCCGCGCGCCAGCCTCCACCGCATCCTCGACCACGCCCGCCGCGGCCCCTCAGCCGGCTTCTCCCAAGGCCAAGCCTTCCTCGTCCTCGAAGGCCCCCACCTGCGCCGCTTCCTCAACCAAGCCGGCAAAACCGCCGGCAACGCCCCCCTCATCATCGTGCCCATCGCCAACAAAACCGCCTACCTCGACCGCTACGCCCACCCCGACAAGGGCTACCCCGACCGCGACGAAACCACCTGGACCATGCCCTACTGGCTCCTCGACACCGCCATGGCCGCCCTCCTCATCCTGCAAACCGCCGTCGACGAAGGCCTCGGCGCCTGGTTCTTCGCCCTCACCCCCCACCACCGCCCCCTCCTGCACACCACCTTCGACATCCCCCACGACCACGACCCCATCGGCGCCATCGCCATCGGCTACAGCGCTCAACCCCACCCCCGCGACCTCACCACCCGCCGCCGCCCCCGCGACGAAATCATCCACTACGGCCACTGGGGCCACCCCCTGCCCTACGACCCCAACGACCCCACCCCCGGCAACGACTTCACAAAACGGTAATAACGCCGCACCCCCGACGCATCCACCCCCACCCCCGCCTCCAACTCATAGCCCAACGCCTCATACATCGCCACCGCCTCCGGCTGACTCGGCCCCGTCGTCAACACCACCCGCCGGTAGCCATACGCCCCCGCCTGCGCCTCCAACTCCGCCATCAACCGCCGCCCCCACCCCCGACGCCGCTGCCCCGCCGCCGTCCAAATCCGCTTGAACTCACACGTCACCCCATCCACCCGCCGAAACGCCCCACCCGCCACCACCGCCCCCGCCACCTCAACCACCAACACCGCCCCACCAGGAGCAGCGAACTCCCCCGCCTCACCACCGGCCATCTCCCGCCACGCCGCCGCAGCCCCATACCGCCGCGTGTACTCCGCCAACAACTCCTCCACCATCGGCCGCACCACCGCATCTGCCAACCCCACCCGCCGCACCCGCACCTGCGACACCGAACCCATATCCACCCTCTCGCGCTCGCAGCCAACACCTACGCCACTATTTCCCCCCACCCACTCCCCCACGGCCACCAAACATCTCCCGATAGGCCCGCGGCGAAGTCCCCACCACCCGCGTGAAATGGTGACGCAACGTCGCCGCCGTAGCAAAACCCGCCGCCACCGCCACCCGCTCCACCGTCCAATCCGTGCTCTCCAACAGCTCCCGCGCCCCCACCAACCACCGCAACGGCGTCGTCGCCACCTCAAAACGAAACCGCCGATTGAGGCTACGCACACTACAACCGGCATGCGCAGCGATCTCAGCCAACGTCAACGGCCGATGCAACCAGGCCTGCATCCACTCCAGCGTCGCCTGCAACCCCGCCGCCCGCCCCACCGGCTGAGCCTGGGCAATGAACTGAGCCTGCCCCCAGCACGCTGGGGAGCCATCACCAACCGCCGCGCCACAGCCGCCACCAACTCCCGCCGCACCAAGTGCAGACACACATCCAGCCCCGCCGCCACCCCCGCCGAGGTCAACACCGTGCCGTTGTCAACGAACAGCACCGAGGCATCCACCGCCACTCCCGGCTAGCGGGGTGGCCAGAGTGGGGCACCCCACCCCTCACTCACCCCCAACCACCACGCGGCCACCCCCGCCGATCCAACACATACCCCGCCGCCCGCAACCGCTCCTGCGCACGACGCGCCCGCCGCACCGTCGCCGGATCAAAAAGCCGGTCATACACCACCGCCGGCATCGCCGCCAACCCCGCCCGCACACCCCGCAACGCCACCGTCACCACCGCCTGCCCACCCGGCACCTCCGGCAACACCCCATACTCCCGCCGCGCCCACCCCGGCAAGCTGTAATAGGCCAACGCCCCCACCGGCGCCCACACCGGCTTAAACACCGCCAACCCCCGCAACCGCCGCGGCATCTTCGGCCACAACAAAAACCGCACCGCCGCCCGCGCCTCCACACCAGCCCGCAACCGAGGCCGCATCCCAGCGAAATACTCCCGCAACTCCCCCACCGAACCCGGCACATCCTCACGCGCCAACCCCACATACGTCGCCGTATGCCGCTGCTCAGCCACATACCGATCCGCCTCATCCGCGCTCAACCCCACCCCAGCCCGCCTGACCACATCCAAATACGACACCACCTCCGCACAGTGCACCCACACCAACAACTCCGGCTCATCCACCCGATGCCACCGCCCCGTCGCCGGATCAACAAACCCCAACCGCCGATGCACCGCCCGCACCCGCCGCCCCAACTCCGCAGCCTCCCCCGGACTGCCATACGTCGTCGTCGCCACAAAATCAGCCGTACGCAACAACCGCCCAACCGGATCAGACATGAAATCCGAGCGCTGCCACACCCCCTGCATCGCCACCGGATGCAACGCCTGCAACATCAACGACCGCACCCCAGCCACCCACATAGCACGATCCAACTGCACCCGCCACGTCACACTCTCCGGCGAAACAACCGTAGGAGCCATACCTCTTCACCACACCCCTCACACAACCCCACACAACAACAAACCCCCGCCCACTCAGCCTAACCCGCGCCCTCACCCCCGCCCATACTCCCCCACCACCCGCGCCAACACCCCCCGATCCGCATTACCCCCCGACACCACCGCCACCGTCGAACCCCCCGGCGCCTTGCCCGCCAACTGCGCCGCCACCGCAACCGCCCCACTCGGCTCCGCCACCATCCGCCCCTCACACACCAACGCCCCCATCGCCGCCAAAATCTCCTCCTCACTCACCGTCACCACACCATCCAACCGCTCCCACACATGCGCAAACGTCAACTCCGACAACCCCACCCGCACCCCATCAGCAACCGTGCGCGACCGCTCCTCCACCGGCCACACCACCAACCGCCCCTCCCGCACACTCTCCGCCGCATCCCCCGCCAACTCCGGCTCCACCCCCACCACACGCACCCCCGGCCGCAACGCCTTCACCGCCGTCGCCACCCCCGAAGCCAACCCCCCACCACCCACCGGCACCAACACCGTCTCCACCTCCGCCAAATCCGCCACAACCTCCACCCCAACCGTCCCCTGACCAGCAATCACATCCCGATCATCAAACGGAGGCACCAACACCTTCCCCTCCGCAGCCGCCACCTCCCACGCCACCTCCTCCCGACGCCCCGCATCCACCACAACCACCCGCGCACCCAACCCCCGCACCGCAGCCACCTTCACCTCAGGCGCCCCCCGCGGCACCACCACCACACACTCCACCCCAAGCCCCCGCGCCACATACGCCAACGCCCGCCCATGATTACCCGACGAATGCGTCACCACCCCCACCCCACGGCGCGCCACCTCACGACACGCCAACGCATTCGCCACCCCCCGCACCTTAAACGCCCCCACCGGCTGCAACCCCTCCGGCTTCACCCACAACCGCCCCCGCGCCCACGGACACGGCACCAACGGCGTCCGCACCGCCCACCCCCGCACCCGCTCCACCGCAGCCCACACCTCAGCAATGCCAACCAATTCCATACCCCACCCCAACCCCCCCCCCCCCCCCCCCCCCCCCCCCCCCCCCCCCCCCCCCCCCCCCCCCCCCCCCCCC